>DATAIB010000238.1:0-2612 GCA_036262855.1 Candidatus Limnocylindrales bacterium | reverse complement strand
GCTGCACGCTCCATGAGGATCCGTCGGCGGAATGCCGCCGGCGGCTCGCCCGCAGTCGCGCTGATCACACGATCGAACTGCGAGCGAGAGAGGTACGCCCGAGCCGCGCGTTCGCTCGCGCTCGACTCGTGGTCGTCGAGGTCGGCGGCCAGGTCGTCGATGAAGGCGAGGAACGTGTCGGGCTGCGGGTTCATGGTCGTATGTTCGCCCCGCGCCGGCGCGGGGACTTGATCGCCTTCGCCAAATCGGTCCCTAGAATCACCGAATGACCGAGCAGCCGATCACGGATGGCCCCTGGCGCATCGCGATCATCACGAGCGTCGCCCCGATCGCCCATGCGTTCACCGCGGCGATCCGCGCCGCCGGGCACGAGCCGGTCGCCGTGCTGACCCCGAGGCGCCGCGAGCCGATGCCGCCGGACCTCGGCGTGTGGGATGCCACCGCGCCCGCCGGGCTCGATCTCCTGATTCCGCGCAACAAGCGATCGATGGCGCCGCTGCTCCGCGCCGTCAGCCCGGATCTCGTCATCTGCTTCGGGTTCCCGTGGCTCATCCCCGCGGATGCGCTGGCGGTACCGCGGCTGGGCATCGTCAATCTCCACCCCGCGTTGCTGCCGCGCCATCGCGGGCCGATCCCGACCTCGTGGGCGGTTCGCGCTGGCGACCCGACCTACGGGGTGACGTGGCATCGGATGGACGCGGAGTTCGACACCGGCAACATCCTCGCCCAGGCGCCGGTTCCGATGGAACCGGACGACAGCGATATCCGGGTCGTGGGGCCGCGGCTCATCGCGGCCGCCGTGGAGCTGCTCCCGCGCGTCTTCGAGCGCATCGCCGCGGGTGACGCGGGCGATCCGCAGAACGCAACGGGCGAGGAGCCCTACGCAGCGTGGTTCGAGGAGGACTACGCGGCGATCGACCTCTCGCGGTCGAGGGTGGAGATCGACCGGCAGGTTCGCGCCTGGAGCCTCGTCGGCGGGAGCCCGTTCCCGGCGCCGACGATCCAGATCGACGGGAAGCCCGTCGTCGTCAAGAAGCTCACGCTCGTCGACCCGAGCAACTCGGGCGACGGGTCCGCCGTGGGAGACGCCGGCGGCGCGGCGCCCGCGGTCCGGCTGGAGGCGGCCGACGGGCCCGTCTGGGTCACGGCGTCAGAGCCGGTCGAGACGACCTAGCCGTACACCTCGGGGTTGACCGGGGTCGGCAGGCGCTCGCCGCGCACGCCCGCGAGGAGGTTCGCTGCGGCCATCGAGGCCATCCGGCCGCGCGTCGCGAAGGACGCGGACGCGATGTGCGGCACGACGAGACAGTTGTCGAGGCCGACCAGCGGGTGATCCGCCGGTAGCGGCTCAGGGTCGGTGACATCAAGGGCGGCTCCCGCGATCGTGCCGGCGCGCAGGGCCTCGACCAGCGCGTCCGAGTCGACGACCGGCCCGCGCGACGTGTTGACGAGGATCGCGCTCGGCTTCATCCAGCCGAGCTTCTCGGCGTCGATGAGACCCCGCGTCTCCGGGCTGAGGCTCACGTGGATCGAGACGAAGTCGGACTGCGGCAGGAGCTCTTCGAGTGGCATCCCGGTCGCCTCGAACTCCGCCTCCGTCGCCGGGTCGACCGCGCTGCGGTTCTGGTAGATGACCTTCATCCCGAACCCGCGGGCCCGACGTGCCACCGCCTGCCCGATTCGCCCGAAGCCGACGATCCCGATCGTGGCGCCGTGTACGTCCGGCCCGAGCAGCGTCATCGGGCCCCACGTGCGCCAGTGCCCGTCGCGCACATACCGCTCCGACTCCGGCAGCCGCCGTGCGGCCGCCATGAGCAGCGCCCACGCCAGGTCGGCCGTCGTCTCCGTGAGGACGCCCGGCGTGTTGCCGACCGCGACGCCGTGCGCCGTGCACGCGGCCACGTCGACGTTGTCGTATCCGACGGCGAAGTTCGAGACCACCTTGAGTTGCGGGCCGGCCCGATCGAGCAGCTCGCCATCGATCCTGTCAGTCAGCAGTGCCAGCAGTCCGTCACAACCTTCGACCGCCCGCAGCAGCTCCTCGCGCGGCGGCGGCAGCTCGTCCGGCCAGACGGTGGCGTCACAGGCTTCGAGGATCGGGCGTAGGCCCTCGTCCGGGATGACGCGGGAGACGAAGACGCGCGGCTTCGTCACGCGAGCCGTCCCGTTCGGGTCACGCGGGCGTGGCGCCCGGCGTGTCGGTCGCGCCCGAGGCGACGAACGTGCGAATCCGCGTGAGCGCCTCGCGGAGGTTCGCCTGCGAGTTCGCGTACGAGATCCGGATGTGGTTCGTGCCGACGCCACCGAACGCAGTGCCCGCCAGGACGCAGACGCCGGCTTCGTAGAGCAACCTGTCCGCGAGCTGCTGGCCGGTCATGCCTGTCTCCGAGACGTCCGGGAAGACGTAGAACGCGCCCTGCGGCTTCGCGCATCGGAAACCCGGGATCTCGTTGAGCCCGTCGACGATCAGGTTCCGCCGGGCGTCGAACTCGCGGACCATCGCCTCGACCTCGTCCTGCGGTCCGCGCAGCGCCTCGATCGCGCCGACCTGCGCGAATGCGGTCACGCCGGAGATCGTATTGATGATCAGCTGGCTGTACGCCTGGACGAGC
>DATAIB010000237.1:0-7858 GCA_036262855.1 Candidatus Limnocylindrales bacterium | reverse complement strand
GACGGACGGCGAGATCCAGCCCGCGGTCCGGGAGACTCGATGCAGGAACTGGTCGGGCAGGAACTGGCGGCGGATCCCACGGGCCACCAGCAGCGGGTCGAACCCGCCCACGAAGGTGACCGCGCGCGGCCTGGGCCGGGTGGCATCGATCGCCGCGACATCGTCCCGCAGGATGTGGTGACGCCGCCCATCGACCTCGACCTCGACTGCCTCCTCGCCCAGCTCGGCGAAGGCCGGCCGGACCACGTCGAGCGTCCCGCCCCACCAGCCCTGGGCCTCCTTGAGCGATGCGGGGCCGTAGGCGGCGAGGAACCGGCGGATCAGCTCGCGCGACGCGCCGGCGGAGTCGTGGTCACGCCAGCCCGTGATCCAGCGCGAGGCGCGCACGAAGCGAACACCCGCGTCCGCCTCGGCGGACTGCACGAGGTAGTGCCGGTCCGACGCGATCTTGAGGACGCTGCCCCAGCTGCCGAGGAGGTGCCGGCCCGCGTCTGGCCCGAGCCGGTCCTCGACGATCGCCGCCAGCTCGGCGCGGGTCCGCGGCACGCCGTCGTCGAGGATCTCGCCGATCGCCTCGATCAGCGCCTCCATCTCCGGCTCGGTCATCCCGAACCAGCGCAGCCACGCGGGCCGGCGCCACATCTCCCGGCCCTTCAGCGCCGCTTCGATCAGCGGCACGTCGTCGGCCGCGAACAGGTGGAGGGTGCCGCGCATCGCCCACGACCGGACGATCGACCGGTCGAGCAACGCACGCGTCGTCGCCTCGACCGGCGCGGCGGTGCCGCGCGGACGCTTCGATCGAAGGGCGATCGACAACGCCGCGGACGACGTCACCTGCGCCTGCACCCCGATCAGGCGGCGCGCTACCTCCGCGGGCGTCGTGGCCTTCTCGCGGCCGAGCAGCTGCCGATCCAGCCGCCACGCGAGGACGCGATCAACTGGGAGTCGGACGGCGGTCGCCATCAGGCGCCGAGGAGGCGCTGTGCGGCGGCCACCGCCCGCGGGAGCGGCGCCGCGGTGGCGTCCAACCACTCGATGTCCGGCTCGGAGCGGAACCAGGTTGCCTGGCGGCGCGCGAACTGCTGGTTGTGCCGTGCGTCGAGCTCGATGGCGGCCTCGCGGTCCAGCTCGCCATCGAGCACCGCCCACGCCTCTCGATACCCGATTGCGGAGAACGCCGGCAGCGCAGGATCCCACCGCTCCCGCAGGGCCGCTGCCTCGTCGATCAGGCCGGCGTCGAACTGCTGCCGGGCACGTGCATGGATCCAGCGCGCGTGGGTCGCGGGATCCACGTGCAGCCCGAGCCACGCGACCGGGGCGGCGTAGCCCAGCGGTGGCGGCGGCGGCGCGTCGCCGCGGATCTCGGCGATCTCCAGCGCCCGCGCGACGCGGCGCGGGTTCGCGGTGTCGATCCGGGACGCGAGCCGCGGCGCGAGCTCCTGCAGGCGCGCGACCGCGGCCGCGAGCCCATCGGCGAGAAGGTCCGCTTCGATCTGCGTGCGTATCGCGGGATCGAAGGGCAGCGCCTCGGTGTCGAGACCGCGGGCCACGGCGCGCAGGTACAGGCCCGTGCCGCCGGCAAGGATCGCGAGGCCGCCGCGGGCGTCGATGTCAGCCAGCACGCCTCGTGCGTGGCGGACGAAGTCGGCCACGGAGAACGGCTGGTCCGGATCCACGAGGTCGAGGCCGTGGTGTGGCACACCCTGTCGCTCCACCACCGACACCTTCGCCGTGCCGATGTCGAGGCCGCGGAACACCTGGCGCGAATCCGCGGAGATCACCTCGGCCGGCGTCCCCGCGTCCCGCAGCGAGCGCGCGAGCGAGATCGCCAGCCCGGTCTTCCCGGTCGCGGTCGCACCCGCGATCACGAGCAGCGGTGGCAGGTCGTTCGGCACGCCGGAACTTTGCCATGTCCCACAGCGAGACCTGCACCGGCGCTGCAAGCCTCCGGGCCCCGGAGCGCGCCTATCCTCGGTCCACGAAGCGAGGTGCAGTCATGGGATACGACATCGCATCCATCCAGCAGGTGCTCAACGACCACGCCGACGTGATCGGCTCGAAGATCGGGGCAGATCCCGCGCAGACGCAGCAGGCGATCTCGGCCGCGCTCCCCGCGCTGCTTGCGGGCCTGCAGCAGCAGGCGACGCCCGGCTCGGGCCTCGAGCAGGCGATCACGACGGACCACGACGGGTCGATCCTCGACGACATCGCCGGCTACCTCCAGGGCACGGCCGGCCTGAGCCCGCGCACGACCGACGGCGCCGGCATCCTCGGCCACGTGTTCGGCGATCAGCAACAGGGCGTCCAGCAGGCCCTCAGCTCGCAGACCGGCCTCAGCGCATCCAGCATCGGCCAGCTGCTCCCGCTGCTCGCCCCGATCGTCATGGGCATGCTCGGGCGTGGCAGCCGGTCGCAGGGGTCCAGCGGCGCCGGCGGCCTGGGCGACATCCTCGGCGGCCTGCTCGGCGGCGCGGGTGGCATGGGTGGTGCCGGCGGCCTGGGCGACGTCCTCGGCGGGCTGCTCGGCGGCAACCGCCAGGGCTGATCAGGCGCCGCTGTCGGCGACAACCTCCCCGTCACGGAGCTCGATCACCCGGTCCGCGAGGTCGATCAAGGTGGGATCGTGGGTGGCCACGATCGCGGTCATGCCCTCGGAGCGCATGAGCCCCTGGAGCAGCTGCATGATGCTCCGCCCGGTCTGGGAGTCCAGCTGACCCGTCGGCTCGTCAGCGAGCAGGAGTGACGGCCGGTTCGCCAGGGCGCGTGCGATCGCGACGCGCTGCTGCTCGCCGCCCGAGAGCTCGTGCGGGCGGTGGTGCATCCGCTCCCCCAGGCCAACGCGCTCGAGGAGCTCGCGGACGCGCGCGTCGCGAACCTTCGGATCCGCGCCGACGAGCCGCAGCGGCACTTCGACGTTCTCGGCGGCCGACAGGATCGGCAGCAGCCCGAACGCCTGGAAGATGAACCCGATCTTGCGACGCCGGAAGCCGATCAGGTCGGACTCCGAGCGATCGGTGACGGGCTCGCCGTCGATCGTCACGGTGCCGCTGGTGGGCCGGTCGAGCGCCCCGACCATCGACAGGAACGTCGTCTTGCCCGAGCCGGAGCGGCCTCGCAGCGCAACGAGCTGCCCGGGGTCGATCCGGAGGCTGACGTCCCGGACCGCGTGGACCGCGCCGCCGGGCATCTCGTAGTCGCGCGTCAGGCCGACGGTCTCGACCATGGGCACGGCCGCTGCGGCGGGCTCGGCCACGGCTGCGGCGTGCCGCCGGTCGCTCGGTGCGTATCGAAGGTCGTCGGTCACGCGTTGCCCTCCCCGTTCGAGCCCGACGACATGCTGGTGTCCGGCCAGATCTCGATGTGGGTGTCCTCGAGCACGAGGCGGACCCGCCGCTCGAGCCCCAGCGCCTCCACCTGCGCGCGCGGAAGCTGCAGCCGCCCGACCCGGTCGAGGACCGCGTACTCCTCGGCGATCACGTGGTGGTCGCCCGCCTCCGTGACGGCCCGGCGGCGGAGCGTCTCCGTCGACGTTCGGCCGTCGCGGATCGCGATCGTGCGGCTGACCTGCTCGCTCACGAGCGGGTCGTGGGTCACGACGACGATCGTCACGCCGAGCTCCTGGTTGAGCGAGCGGAGGAGGTCGAACACCTCGTGTGCCGTCACCGAGTCGAGCTCGCCGGTGGGCTCGTCGGCGAAGAGGACGGCCGGCTTGTTGGCGATGGCGACGGCGATCGCGACGCGCTGCTGCTGGCCGCCCGAAAGCTGGCCCGGCGTGTGGTCGGCGCGCTCGGCGAGTCCCACGCGTTCGAGGAGGTCCTGGGCGCGGCCGCGGCGCTCGTGCTCCGGCACGCCCGCGAGGAGCATCGGCAGCTCCACGTTCTGGCGCGCCGTCAGGTACGCGAGCAGGTTGCGCGACGTCTGCTGCCACACGAACCCGATCGCACGGCGCCGATATTCCGTTCGGGCGCCCCGGTCCATCGCGGTGAGGTCGTGGCCCGCGACGCTGGCCCGGCCGGCGGACGGCACGTCGAGGCCGCCGAGGATGTGCATGAGGGTGGACTTGCCGCTGCCCGACGCGCCGATGATCGCGACGAACTCGCCCGGCTCCACGTGCAGGTCCAAACCCTGGAGCGCGACGACCTCGAGGTCCGCGACCTTGTAGATCTTGACGAGGCCTTCGCAGATGATCCGACCAGACGGCTTCGGCGCCTCGAAGCTCGCGTCGGCGCCCGACGGCGTGGGGGCGTAGGTGGGGCCGTCGACGATCTCGTGCGGCTGCCGGCTCGACGGTGCCCCACTCGGCCGAACGCGATCGACCGGCGCGACCGGCGCCGCCGCGATCGGCCGCGAGTCCAGGTCGATGATCTCCGGGCGTTCGCGGGTCATGCGTCCTCCATCCGTGCCATGGTCAATGCTCGCCGATGCGGAGCGCGTCGGCCACGCGGGCGCGACTCGCCAGCCAGCTGCCGCCGGCAACGGCGATGACGACCGTGGCGACGAGCGCCGCGATCATCACGCCGAGCCCCGGCCAGTCGATGAACAGCGGCACCTGCTGGCCGCCGACGAAGTTGATGAGTCCAAGCCCGGGCTCGACGAGGATCGCGATCGCGACGCCGAGCGCCACGCCGGGCAGGAGCCCGAGCAGCACCGGGGGCGCGTGCTCCATGAGCGTCAGCGCCATGCGCTGGCCGGACGACACCCCGAGGGTTCGGAGGAATGCGTGGTCGCGCGTGCGGCGCGCGGCGGAGAGCACCATCGAGCCGATGATCGTGAACGCCATGTACGCCGCCGCGAGCACCACCGCGAGCGCATACCCGATCGATAGCGCCCGGACGAGCGGCGCGTCGTGGAGCCTCGAGTAGGTGTCGCTGCGGGCGATGACCCGCGCGTTGCCATGGTTCGCCTCCACGGCCGCCGCGAGCGCCGCACCCACGCTGTCGCCGCCGCGTACCCAGTAGCTGGTCGGGGCGACGAAGTGCCCGGCCGCGGCCTTCACCTGGTCGAGCGGCACGACGGCCCATGGCGCGCGCAGGTCGATGCCCGCGAACGTCGCACGCCGCGCGACCACCCGGAAGGTCATGATCGTGCGGGCGGCCTCCATCTGGAACGTGGTGCCCGGCGGCAGCTGGCCGATGCCCGTCGGCAGCTTGGTCGAGAGGATGGCCGGGATCGGGTTGGCCGCGGTGCCGATGCCGTCGGGCGAGAACGGCGCCGTGTAGTCGGACGGCCACGCCGGATCGGCGGCAGTCCCCGCGCCGACGGCCGCGTACGCCGCCGAATCGATGACCTCGAGGTAGATCGCGCCGCCGCCGTTGCCGATCGTGGTCCCGATCCGGGCTCCGCTGTCGATCAGGCCCGCCGCGGCGGCCTGCACGCCGTCCACCCTGGCGACGTCGAGCGAGGGCGGCAGGACGCCGCCGAGCGCGTTGTCGAGGCGATAGTCGGCGCCGATGTCCAGGTACGAGGCGGCAACCTGGCCGCGATCGATGCTCGTCCCGACCACGGATGCGAAGGTCCCGAACGCCGCCGTGAGCAGGAGCACGAGCAGCGGCAGGTTCGCACCCGCCGAATGTCGCGCCACGGTGCGAAGCGCCACCACCGGCACGAAGCCGCGGCCCTTCGCGGCCAGCCAGCCGAGCGCGCGAACCGGCACGGGATACAGGCGCAGCGCCACGATCCCTGCAGCGAGGCCGCTCAGTGCCGGCACGGACGCAAGGAGCGGGTCACCGTGCACCGCGCTGGCGGCATCGCCCGAGCCGCTGGACAGGCCGCGCTGCCGAAGCAGCAGCGCCGCTCCGATCGCGATGCCGACGACGGTCATCTCGAGGACCAACCGCCGCGCCGGCACCTTCAGCACCGGCGCGTCGTCGCGCTCCAGCTGGCCGAGCGGCTTCCGCGCTGCGGGCCACGCCGCGCCCACCAGCACGAGGATCGCGCCGAGGCCTACGGCACCCGCCAGCGCGAGCGAGACCGGATCCGTCGGCCCGGGGACCGCGAGAACCGCCGCGAGATAGCCGAGGATCGCCGCGCCGCCGGCGATGAGGATGGATTCCCAGAGCTGGGTCCCCAGCACCAGCGAACCGGACGCACCGCGCCCGCGCGCCAGCGTGAGGGCGGAGCGGCGCCTGCCCGCGAGCAGCAACGCAACCATCGCGAGCGCGCCGCCCGCGAGGCCGAACGGACCGACCGCGGCAAGGCTGAGCGTCGATTGCGTCGCCGCGCGCTGCGCCGTGAACGCGTTCACCAGCCCGGGCAGGCCAGTGATGACGGTGACCTGGTTCGTGCCCGCCGCATTGGCGTTGCCGATCAGCCCGAGACGCTGGAGGTCGACCTGGAGCTGGTCGGCATTCCCCGCATCGAAGCGCGCGGGGTCGATGTTCAGCCGCCACGTGTAGTGGAATCGGAGCGTGCTGGCGAACAGGTCCGGGTACGTGTCGGGTGAGATGTACGCCGCGACCCACGCGATCGGCGCGTCGTCGTTGCCGTGCTGGACCGCCCTGAGCAGGTCGTCCTGGCCGGACCAGAAAAGCGCCGTGGCATCCACCGGCTCGTAGATGCCGACGACCCTGATCTGCGTCGGCTGGAGCGCCACGCGCTGGTTGTGGATCAGGCCATCGGCGCCCTCGAGCGACACGGAGTACAGCCCGCCGACCTTGAGGCCCGTCTCGTCGGCTGCCGCCTTCGCGACCGCTGCCTCGACGATGACCGGGTCGGGCAGCGGCCCCGTGACCGGCACGCCCAGCTCCCGAACCGCGAGGGGCTGGCCGAGTGACGCCGGCCAGCGACCCTCGACGAGGCGCGTCTGGTCGGGCAGCCCGTCCACATATGACAGCAGCAACCGCGTCTCGTACTTGGGCGGTCCCGAGATCGGCATGCGCGCCGCCGTGATGCGCATGGATTCGCTGCCCACGAGGCGCGTGATCGATGGCGCGATCCCGCTGGTGAGCTCCTCGCCCTGCTCCCGCGGGCCGTCGACGCCGCCGCCGCCCGGGCTGATCGCCGCGTCCATGTTGAGGGCGATGTCCCGCTGGAGCGGCAGCGCGCGCTCCGCGGCAAAGCGCAGCGCGTCATCGGCAGCGCGGTTGAACAGCCGCGGGGCAGCCGCGAACACGAACGCCGTGGCGCCGACGAGCACGGCGATCAGCAGCACGATGCCGGCCTCCGACCGGAGCCGGCGCAGGAGCAGGCCGGCAGCCCACAGCGGCGTGAGGAGCCTCATTCCTCGCCCA
The DNA here is from genome assembly GCA_036262855.1 of Candidatus Limnocylindrales bacterium. GTDB lineage: Bacteria > Chloroflexota > Limnocylindria > Limnocylindrales > CSP1-4 > UBA5189. The sequence continues at coordinate 629 of DATAIB010000237.1, read as the reverse complement.
TCCGCAGCGTTGCGCCGACCCGCAGGCGGCGCAGCACCGTCCCGATCACCAGGACCGCGATGGCGAGGGCGCCCGCGCTCACGAGATTCAGGATCAGCACGCGATCCCAGGGCACCTCGATCAGCACCGACGGCACAGGTGTGACCCCGCCCTGGGTGACCGTCACGAAGGGCAGGACGAGCCACGAGATCAGCAAGCCGAGCGCCGTGCCGGCGATCAGCCCGAGCACCACCACGCTGCCGTGCTCCAGCCACAGCGAGCCGGACAGCTGCCGCCCGGACAGCCCGAGCGCCCGCAGGAGCGCGAACTCGGTCCGTTGCTGGCGCGCCGACACGCCCGCGCTCACCGTCATGCCCACGATCGCGAACAGCCCGGTCGTCACGAATCCCAGCGTCAGGGCGCCGATGATCCCGAGCGCGACCGGATCCGTGCTGAGCGCGCGGGCGCGGCCCGTCGCCGAGATGAGGTCGGGCCGGCCGAAGGGAGCCGTGGCCAGGGCGGCAGCGAGCGACTCCGCCTGGCCCGGACTGGCTGCGAGCCACCACTCGTCCACCGGGCGGACCGGCGTGATCGTCCGCAGCCGGAGCAGGCTCACGGTCGCTTCGTCCGCGATCAGCAGCGGCTTCGCG
>DATAIB010000236.1:0-2575 GCA_036262855.1 Candidatus Limnocylindrales bacterium | reverse complement strand
CTGGCTCGCTGCGCCCTCGAGCCCCGCGAGCTGCTCGCCGAGCTGCTTGAGCTGGTCGGGCGTCTTGTCCTTGAGCTTGTCGGCGAGGTCCTTGAGGTCCTGCGCCGCCTTGTCCGTGTTGCCCTCGGGGTTCGCCTGCGGGTTGCCGCTCGCGGCGCGCGACAGGCCGCGGCTCAGCGCGGAGAGCGCTGCCGCGCGTTGCTCGTTCGCCGGATCGAGCTGCGACCGCAACGCCGCCTCGATCGACCCGAGCTTGGCGAGGTTCACGTCGAGCTGGTCCGGGTGCTCCCGGAGCTGCTTCGCGAGGTCGCGGAGCTGCTGCGCGAGCTGCGTGCGCGGGTCGTTGGTCGAGGCGCCTTCCTTCTCGAGCTCCTTCGCGAGCTGCTCGAGCCGCTCCGCCTGGGACTTCGCCTCCTCGCGGACCTCGCGCGCCTGCGCGATCGCCGCGTTCTGGGGGTTCGGGATGAGGAGCACCGGCGCGAGGGCAAACACGGCCAGGACCGCGATCGCAGCCGGGCGGCGTGCCAGCCGGGGCCGGAACAGGTTCGGGGGCGTCGCGCGGAGCGCTGCGAGCGTGTCGCGTCGCTGTCGGAGCACGAACCCGCGCCGCTGGGCTTCCAGGTCACCGGACGCGGCATCGTCGGCCGGCTCGACCGCATCCGCGCCCGCCACATCCGGGTATGCGACGGCGAGCGCCAGCGCGCTGGCTGACCGGTCACCGAGGCCCGCCTCGCGATCGACCGCGAGCGCGGTCTCGCCAATGCTGGGGCGCGCGACGACGGCGAGCGCGACCAGCACGAACGCACCGGCAAGGCCGACGATGGCCGCAAGCGTCGGTGCAATCTCGATCGGGAAGAAGCGGGCGGCGGTCCACAGGACCAGCTCGGCGAGGCCGACGGAGGCGACGACGATCCACGCCCGCCGCACGATGCGCCGGAGCCACAGGCGCCGGCCGAAGGGTCGGAGCAGCCGGCGGATCGCGACGAGGTCAGGATGCAGCTCGCCGGCGAGCGCGGCGCGCGGGTCCACCGGGACGAAGGCGTCCGTTGAGGGCTGCGCTGCGCGGGGCGCGCGACGCAGGCGCCGGATGGCGGGTCGTCGAAGCTTCATGTGGCGCTCCTCCTGCGGATGAGGCGGCGCACGGGACCCGGCAGGCTGGGACGCCAGCGGCGCGTGGGGCTCACGAACTGGATCGATGCGAACGTCAGGACGATCGCGAGGACGAGGAAGCTGATGACGGTCTTCGGCCAGAAGCGGTCGCGGAAGGTCAATGAGCTGATCACGACGTCACCGTTCGTGACGCCGCCGAGCCCGTCGCCGCCGATGTTCACATCACCCTTCTGGATCGGCTGGATGACGCCGCCGATGACCCCGCCGCCGGTGCAGCACGGGACCGGAACGCTGGGATCGATGCCGGGCGGCTGGACGAAGTTCTGGTCCGCCAGGCCGAGGATGCTCGACATGAAGCTGCAGTAGCCGTTGTAGGACGAGCCGTCCTCGGTCCCGCAGGCGACGTCCGCCTGTGCCACGAAGGGGTTGAGCCACAGGATGGCCTGCGACGGGGTCTTGCGGAGGCCGTTGGAGCCGACGTCGTTCGTGGTCGCCATGAAGAAGAACACGAACGCCGAGCCCACCATCAGCACCAGCGTGGCGACGAACGTCAGGCCCGTGGAGGCGCCGGTCCGGCGCGTGAGCGCGGAGAAGAAGATGCCGATCGAGCCGAGGCCGACGACCGTGGCCAGGAGCACGGCGTAGCCGCGGATGACATCGTCGGGCGCCACCCCACCGAAGACGAACACGAGGGCCGTCACGGGGATCGACGCCAGCACGAGCACGAACACCCAGGCGAGCGCGCTGAAGAGCTTGCCGACGACGATGGCGATCGACGAGATCGGGGTGACCGTGAGCAGCTCCAGCGTCTGGTGCTCGCGCTCGCTGCTGATCGCGCCCGCAGTCGCCGCAGGGGCGAGGACCGCGATCATGAGGGTCTGCAGCATCATCAGGCCGGAGAACACGCCGCGGCCGACCATCGCCGACCCGAAGGTTGCCTGTCCGCCATACGAGCCCATCCGCGCGACCGTGTCCTCGTTGATCTGCTCGAACATCCAGGCGAACACGGCGAGCAACAGGACGTGGATCGTCAGGATGACGAAGGCGCGCCGGCCCCGCATGCGGCCGCGCAGCTCCTTGACCACGATCGCCGTGATGCCCGAGCTCGGGCGGAGGCGGCGCAGCCGAGGGACCGGCCGGCGGAGGCCGGGGAACCGCGCGGTGAAGGCGCTCATGCCTGGACCTCTGCGCCGGCGGCGGTCGCCGCGGCGTCGCGATCGGTGACCTGGAGGAACAGCTCCTGGAGGTCCGTGGCCGCGGGTGAGTACGACGCCACGGGGATCTTCGCCTGGATCGCGGCGGCGAGCAGCGCGGCGGCGCCGGACTCGTTGCCGCGGAACCCGATCTCGATGTGGCCGCTCGCATCGAGTCCGGCCGAGGCGACGTCCGCCTGGCCCTCGAACCACGATCGAGCGAGCTCCGTCGCCTCTTCGCCGCCGAGGACGCGCACCCGAAGCACCTCGCC
>DATAIB010000235.1:0-2980 GCA_036262855.1 Candidatus Limnocylindrales bacterium | reverse complement strand
CGGGCCGGCCGCGCCGAACTTCCGGGCCATCGAGGAACGCCTGGATCGACGACTCCGTGCGCGCATCGTGCAGCGGCGGGAGTGCGAAGCGGCGGGCGCGGTTCGATTCGGACGTGGCCTCGGGCCTCCGGGTCGGTGGGGCAGCGGAAGCGAAACCATACCCCTTCGAGCCTGGTGGCGACTTGCAGGGATCCAATCGGCGTGCGGTTTCTGCGTAACGGTCATCGCGGGACCCTTAACCGAAAGCCGTCGGCCTCCGCAGGTTTCGTTGGGTCGTCACGCGGCAGCAGCGTGCCCGGCCGAGCTCGAAGTCACCTGCCGCGGGTGCCGAGGCGACCAGATTCCTCGCGCAGTTCCTCCGTAACGGTCCAGGGGTGGGAATTACGGAACTTCCTGCAGCATGCGCCTCGAGCAGCGAGGCTGGAACGCAGCCGTAACCGGAATTTCGTCAGGGGTGGTTGTCGGAATCGGTTGCGTTGCGTACGATCTACCGCACGAACCACGCGCGGAGGACCGCGCCGCGAAGGAGCCCGACCCGAATGATCGACCAGCAGCCCGTGCCAGCGCCGGCCCCGGCCCTCGACACCACCGTCCTGTCGCTGAGCGACGCCGCAGTCACGAAGCTGCGCGACCTCACGAAGGAAGAGACCAACCCGAACATCGGGCTGCGCGTCTACGTGTACTCGGGCGGCTGCTCGGGCTTCCGCTACGGGATGATGCTCGAGGACCAGCCGACGGCCGAGGACAAGGTCCTCGAGGCGAACGGCATGAAGGTCTACGTCGACACCAACAGCATCCCGCTCCTCACGGGCTCGCAGATCGACTACGTCGACACGCTCATGGGCGCCGGCTTCACCGTCAACAACCCGAACGCGGTTGCGGCGTGTGGCTGCGGCTCGAGCTTCCGCACCGCGGACGACGCGGGTACGGCTCGTTCCTGCGCGCACTAACCAACTGCTCCGCTTCGCGATCGAAAAGCCGCCGGGTGACCGGCGGCTTTCTGATTCCCGATCCATTCCCGGCGCACGAGGCGGCCCCCGGCGCGGTCGATGCCAAAACCTCCGTCCCGGTGCTCGAACGCGCCGCCGCGTGACACATATTTGCTTGCCCGGACCGGGTCGCCCCCCGACCCTGCCCGGGTGACCCTCGCGACCCCATCCGTGACGTCCGATGCTGCCCTGACGCCGGCGATGGAGGACGCCCTTCGCCGCGTCGACGAGATCGCGGACACGACCCACGCGGGCTGGAAGGTGCCCGGCGTCGCGTACGGCGTCGTCCTGGGCAACCGGCTCATCCACAGCCGCGGGCTCGGGACGCTGCGGGTCGGCGAGGACGCGCCACCCACCGCGCAATCCGTGTTCCGGATCGCATCGATGACCAAGAGCTTCACGGCCGCGACCGTGCTCTCGCTGCGCGACGAGGGCAGGCTCCGCCTCGACGACCCGATCGTCGAGCACGTGCCCGAGATGGCCGGCGTGCGGCTGCCGACGCTCGATTCGCCGCAGATCACGATCCGCCACCTGCTCACGATGTCGGCTGGGCTGCCAACGGACGATCCATGGGGCGATCGACAGCAGGGCCTGGACATCGATGCGTTCCGGGCGTTCCTGAGCCACGGGCTGTCGTTCGTGTGGGCGCCGGGCACGCGCTTCGAGTACTCGAACACCGGCTACGGGATCCTCGGCCGGCTGATCACCAACGTGACGGGTCGCGAGTACCGCGACGTGGTCCGCGAGCGGATGCTCCTGCCCCTGGGGATGACCTCCACGGCATACGACGCGGCCGCGTTCGACGACGACCCCGATCGCGTGGCACGCGGCTACCTCTGGCGCAACGATCGCTACCACGACGAGCCGAGCGATCCGTACGGCGCCCTCGCTTCGATGGGCGGGATCTTCTCGACGGTCGAGGACCTCGCGACCTGGGTCTCCGGGTTCATCGATGCAGTCCCCGCTCGCGATGACCCGGACACGACCCATCCCCTCCGGCGCGCGACACGTCGCGAGATGCAGCAGCCGATGGTGCAGACGGATTTCTGGATCAGCCAGCGCTCGGCCGACGCCGAGGTGGATGTCGACGTCATGGGCTACGGCTTCGGGCTGTTCGTCGTCGACAACGCCCGGTTCGGCCGGATCGTCAGCCACAGCGGGGGGTATCCCGGCTTCGGCAGCAACATGCGATGGCACCAGGCGTCGGGGCTCGGCGTGATCGCGCTCACGAACCATCGATACGGGCCGGCAACGCCGCTCGCGCGCGACCTGCTCATGGCGTTGCTCGCGGCGGACGCGGCCCCGACCCGGCACGTCCATGCGGAGTCGCGCACGGAGGCCGCGCGGACGGCGATTGAGCGACTGCTCGCGTCGTGGGACGACGAGCTGGCAAGCGGCCTGTTCGCGATGAACGTCGAGCTCGACGAGCCGGTGATCGACCGCAAGACGACGGTTCAGCTCATCCGCGAGCGCCACGGCGCGCTGCGCCGCGATCCCCGTGAGCGCGACGAGTCCCGGACGCCGTTCCACCTGGCGTGGTGGCTCGTCGGCGAGCGTGGCGGCCGCGTAAAGGTGGAGATCCTGCTCTCGCCCGAGGCGCAGCCGAAGATCCAGACGTTCGCGGTCACGTCGGTTCCCGATCCGTCCGAGGGCCTCCAACGCGCGGCCGCGACGATCGTCGCCGCGATGACCCCGCCCGAGGGCCGCCCGGTGGCGATCGACTGGCCCGCGGCGCTATCGGTCGGGGAGACGGTCGATGTCGGGCTTGCGGTTCGGGCGATGCGTGCCACGGAGGCGCGATTCGGTCCGATCTCGCTCGGGCCGGTCACCGCCGGCGACGGAACCACGAGGGCGACCTGGCGTCTCCTGTCCTCGCGCGGCCAATGCGACCTCGGACTCGACTACGACGCCGCGAACGACTGCATCACCGCGCTCTCGATCACGCCGGTTCGCCTGGAGTCGCCGGACATCGAGTGACCGCGACGCGCTGA
>DATAIB010000234.1:0-6536 GCA_036262855.1 Candidatus Limnocylindrales bacterium | reverse complement strand
GAACTGGTTCTCCGATCACGGTGCGCGTGAGCTTCGCCGGAACCGGTCTGCAGGACACGCTCCAGGAGGCCCTCGCCCAAGCCCTCAAGGCGATCGAAGCGGCGTAGCGCCGCCGGCCGAGGATCTACGCCTCGATGCGCTCGACCACGGTGGCGATCCCCTGCCCCACCCCGATGCACATGGTCGCCAGGCCGTAGCGGCCCCCGCGCCGTGCCAGCTCGTGGACGAGCATCGTCACGAGCCGCGCGCCCGACGCGCCCAGTGGATGCCCGAGCGCGATCGCGCCGCCGTTGACGTTGACCTTCTCGGGATCGAGCTTGAGCTCGTCCATGCACACCACGGACTGCGAGGCGAAGGCCTCGTTGATCTCCACCAGATCGAGATCGTCGACCGTGATGCCGGCACGCGCCAGCGCCTTGCGCGAGGCCGGCACAGGCCCGACGCCCATCACCGCCGGGTCCACGCCCGCGACGGCGGACGACACGACCCGCGCAAGCGGCCGCAGGCCCAGCGCCCGAGCGCGCTCCGCCTCGACCACGAGCGTGGCCGACGCGCCGTCGTTGATTCCCGACGAGTTCCCCGCCGTTACCGACCCGCCCTCCCGGAACGCGGGTCGCAGCCGAGCGAGTGCCTCCATGGACGTGTCGGCCCGCGGGTGCTCGTCGCGCGAGACAACGACAGGATCGCCCTTCTTCTGCGGCACCGATACCGGCACGAGCTGCCCATCGAATACGCCACCTTCGATCGCGGCGACCGCCCGCTGGTGCGATCGCAGCGCAAACGCGTCCTGGCGTTCCCGCGTGACGTCACTCGTCGCCCCGTAGCGCTCGACGACATTCTCGGCCGTCTCGCCCATCGAATACGGGTAGTACATCGCCGACAGCCTGGGGTTGATGAACCGCCAGCCCAGCGTGGTGTCCTGGAGGTCCCTGGCGCCGCGATCCCAGGCGGACTCGGCCTTGCCGAGGACGAAGGGCGCGCGGGTCATCGACTCGACGCCGCCCGCGACGAACACCTCGCCGTCGCCCGCGCCGATGGCATGGGCGGCCGCGTTGATCGCCTGCAGGCCGGAGCCGCACAGCCGGTTGACGGTCTGGCCGGCGACCTCCACCGGGAGTCCTGCGAGCAGGGCCGACATCCGGGCCACGTTGCGGTTGTCCTCGCCGGCCTGGTTGGCGCAGCCGAGGATCACGTCCTCGATGAGCGCCGGATCGATGCCCGACCGTTCGACGACCGCTCGAATCGCGATCGCCGCGAGGTCGTCCGGGCGGACGGCGGCAAGCGCGCCGCCATACCGCCCGATCGGCGTTCGAACTGCTTCGACGATCCACGCCTCCCGGAGGGGCCGGTGCGGATCACGGGCGCTCACGAGGTCACGGAAGCTTCTGGAACGCCTCGTTGAGCAGGTCGTCGGACGGCGCCGTGGAGCCCGAGGCACCGACCACGAACATCGCGTCGTCCTTCACGTAGATGAACGCGATGCTGCCGTCGCTCGGCGTGATCTTGGTGACGCTCTTGCCGCCGTAGCTGACGTTCTCGCTCGTGTACTGGTCCGTCTGCGCGTTCTTGAACGCCGTGAACAGCGTGTCCGCGGGGACGCCCTTCACCCGGAAGGCGACGATCGTGATCGCCGGGGAGCCCGCGAACGCGACGCCGAGGTCGGCCGGGCTCTTGCCCAGCGCCTTGAGCGCGTTGCCGAGCTCCGGCGAGCTCGTGTCGCTGCCGAGGAACTGGTCGCCGGTCATGCTCAGCACGGTCAGCGTCTGGCCGCCGATGGTCTTCGGGATCAGGCTCTCGAGGTCCTGGTCGCCGTGGAACGACGAGAGGTCGAAGCTCGGGATCGCTTCGGAGGCACCCGCGACCTCAGTCGGGGCAGGGGCCGCGGTGGCGGCCGTGGTTGCCGGCGGGGTGGTGACGCCGGGGCCGGTCGGTGCGGTCGTCGCGTTGCCGCCGCCGCAGGCGGCGATGAGCAGGGCGCCGCCGGCAAGGAGGCCGAGGGCGCGGATGGTGCGCTGCATGGACTGGATCTCCCCGTGTGCTGCGTGGATGTGCGCGCGAAGTATGACGCTAGGTCGCCGATCGGGCCGCTCGGAGGAGGGGCATGCTCGGCCGGAACGTGTCGGCGTCCTCGTCGGCGAGGCCGTCGAGCATCAGCGCCACCTCCTGCACGCCGGTTCGGTGCGCCCATTCGAACGGCCCGAACGGGTGGTTCGCCCCGAGGCGCATCGCGCGATCGATATCGTCGGCGGTCGCGACGCGGTCTCCGACCGCCCGATATGCCTCGTTCACGATCGCGAGGATCACGCGCTCCGCGATCGAATCAGCGTCGAGCGGCTTCGGCGCCGACGGCCCGAGGCGAATCTCGCCCGCGAATCGGCCCGCGGGCCCGGTGGCGCGCCCGTCGTCGTATCGGTAGAAGCCCTGGCCGGTCTTCCGGCCGAGCTGGCCGGACGCCACGAGCTCCTCCTGGATCGGCGACGGCCGGAATCGCGGTGGGCGCCCGGACGCTTCGAACAGGCCGCGAGCGGCGGCGAGGTTCACGTCGATGCCGATGAGGTCCATCAGCGCGAACGGGCCCATCGGGAAGCCGGCCGCGGTCAGCGCGCCGTCGATCGATTCGACGGAGCCCATTCCGGCATGGAGCAGCCGTAGCGGCTCCAGCGTGAAGGGCCGGTTGACGCGGTTGACGATGAACCCGGGTGAATCCGCGACGCGGATCGCAGTCTTGCCCCAGCCCTCGACGATCGTCGCGGCGCGTTCCACAGCCCAATCGGCCGATCGATCGCCGGCGACCACCTCGACCAGCGGCAGCACCGGCGCGGGATTGAAGAAGTGCAGCCCGACGATCCGGTTCGGGTGCAGCGTGCCGTCTGCGATGTCGGAAATCGCCAGCGCGCTCGTGTTCGTCGCGAGGATCGTGCCCGCGTCCGCCGCGTCGTCCAGGACCAGGAAGATCTCGCGCTTGAGGTCGAGGCGCTCCAGGGCCGCTTCGATCACGAGCTGTGTGTTCCTCGCCAGCGCCTCGAGCGAGCCGGTAACGCCCAGGCGGTCCATGCGCTCGGCCACCCACGCGTCGGCGCCCTCCGGGGCCACCTTCGCGGCTCGGCGGCGCAGGCCGTCACGGATTCGTTCCCGCGCCTTCTCGGCCGCACCGGCGACGGGGTCGTGGAGCGCCACGGCCCAGCCGCCTTCGAGCGCGACCTGTGCGATCCCCGCGCCCATCGTGCCTGCGCCGACGATTCCGACCCTCGCCCGATCCATGTCCAGAGGTTACGATGGCCGCGGTCATTCCCAATCGAACTGCGCGGGAGAGATCGCCGGCTGCGGCCCTCGGGCGGCAGGTCGGCGGCGCCGACGGAGCAACGGTCCGGAACCTCTCAGGCACCAGGGACCGCGCAGGGGTGGGAACGCTGGAGAGCGTTGAGGACGGGGCAACCCGCCAGCGCGCGCCGACGGAGGAACTCGCGGAGCGGACGCTCAGCGGGGACGCTCTCAGGCACCAGGACAGCGGGGCGCCGGGAGGTGCCGCCATGCCGGGAACACAGGGAACCGGGACCGCCGGGTCCGCGGGGTCCGTCGGGTTCGTCGATCGCCACGTCGGGCCGGACGAGCACGAGGTCGAGCAGATGCTCGAGGCCCTCGGCTACGCCTCGCTCGACGACCTGGTGCGCGCCACCGTTCCGGCCGTGATCCTGCGCAAGGACGGGCTCGGCCTTCCCGAGGCTCGGAGCGAGGCCCAGGCGCTCGCCGACCTGCGCGAGATGGCCGCGGCGAACGCGCCGCTGCGATCGATGATCGGCATGGGCTACCACGACACGATCACGCCGCCCGTGATCCTCCGGAACGTGCTCGAGAACCCGGCCTGGTACACGGCCTACACGCCGTACCAGCCCGAGATCGCCCAGGGGCGCCTGGAGGCGCTCATCAACTTCCAGACGGCGATCAGCGACCTCACCGGCATGGAGATCGCGAACGCGTCCATGCTCGACGAGGGCACCGCCGCTGCCGAGGCCGTGACGCTGTGCCACGCGGTCAGCTCCGTCAACGACGGGAACCTCGTGCTCGTGGACGCGGACACGCATCCCCAGACCATCGCCGTGATTCGGACGCGGGCCGAGCCGCATGATGTCCAGGTCGTCGTCGCCGGGCCGGCGGAGCTCCTGGCGCGCGCCGCTGCGCCCAAGGACGGCGAGCGACCGTTCGCGCTGGTGCTCTCCAACCCGGGCTCCTCTGGCGCGGTGCGCTCCATCCGGGCGGACGTCGAGGCGGCGCACGCCGCCGGCCTGCTGGTGATCGTCGCGACGGACCTCCTGGCCTCCGTCCTGATCGAAAGCGCAGGAGCACAGGGCGCGGACGTGGTGGTGGGCAACAGCCAGCGGTTCGGCGTGCCGATGGGGAACGGCGGCCCGCACGCCGGGTTCATGGCCACGCGCGACTCCTTCAAGCGGTCGCTGCCGGGCCGGCTCGTCGGCGTGAGCGTGGACGCGGATGGCGCGCCCGCGTACCGGCTCACGCTCCAGACGCGCGAGCAGCACATCCGTCGCGAGAAGGCCACCTCGAACATCTGCACCGCGCAGGTCCTGCTCGCGGTCGTGGCGAGCATGTACGCGGCCTGGCACGGACCCGACGGCCTGCGCGCGATCGCGGAGACAGCCCACGCGCGTGCCGCGGCCATCGCCGCGGCGGTCGCGGCGCTCGACGGCCTCGCACTCCGGCACGAGCAGTACGTCGACACGATCGCCATCGAGACCCACACCACCGGCCGCGCCGACGCACTGATCGCGGCGGCCGCCGCAGCGGGCTACGAGCTTCGGCGCCTCGACGCGACCGGCGTCGCGATCGCCTGCGACGAGACGACCACCGAGGCGGACGTCGCCGCGGTCATCGCCGCCTTCGGTGGCGCGGAGCCCGACGCGAAGACGGTCGCCGCGACGGCCAAGCAGGCATTGCCCGCGGACACGCGTCGCACCGACGCGATCCTCACGCACCCCGTGTTCTCGCTCTACCGCTCCGAGACCGAGATGCTCCGCTACCTCTTCCGGCTCGCCGAGAAGGACGTGACGCTCACCCGGTCCATGATCCCGCTCGGCAGCTGCACGATGAAGCTGAACGCCACCACCGAGATGATGGGGATCGGGCTGCCGGGCTTCTCGCGCGTGCATCCGTTCTCCGATTCGACGCGACTCCCGGGCTACGCGCGGCTGTTCGACGAGCTCGAGACCTGGCTCGGCGAGATCACCGGCTTCGCCGCGGTCAGCCTCCAGCCGAACGCGGGCTCGCAGGGCGAGTACGCGGGCCTGCTCGCGATCCGCCGCTGGCACCTCTCGCGTGGCGAGGGCAACCGACGCGTCTGCCTGATCCCGGCGTCAGCGCACGGCACGAACCCCGCCTCCGCGGTCATGGCCGGCTATCGCGTCGTCGTCGTGGCGACCGACCCGCAGGGCAACGTCGACCTCGGCGACCTGCGGGCCAAGATCGCGGCCAACGCCGCGGACCTGGGCGCCCTGATGATCACGTACCCGAGCACCCACGGCGTGTTCGAGGAAGGCATCGTCGAGATCTGCCGGCTCGTCCACGAGGCGGGCGGCCAGGTCTACATGGACGGCGCAAACATGAACGCCCAGGTCGGGCTGTCGCGCCCGGGCGACATCGGTGCCGACGTCTGCCACCTGAACCTGCACAAGACGTTCGCGATCCCCCACGGTGGCGGCGGGCCGGGCATGGGCCCGATCGGCGTCGCGGCGCACCTTCGGTCGTTCCTGCCCGGGATCGGGCTCGATGAGCCTGGTCGCGTGTCATCGGCGCCGTTCGGCAGCGCGTCGATCCTCCCGATCTCATGGGCGTACATCGCAATGCTCGGCGCGGAGGGCGTCCGACGTTCGACGCAGGTCGCGATCCTGAACGCGAACTACCTCGCGAAGCGGCTCGGCGATGCGTTCCCCGTGCTGTATGTCGGCGACAACGGCCCGGTCGCGCACGAATGCATCCTCGATTGCCGGCCCCTCACTGCCGCGAGTGGCGTGTCCGTCGACGACATCGCGAAGCGGCTCATGGACTTCGGCTTCCACGCGCCCACGATGAGCTTCCCGGTCGTCGGGACGCTGATGATCGAGCCGACCGAATCGGAGTCGAAGGCGGAGCTCGATCGCTTTGCCGACGCGCTCCTCCAGATCCGCGCCGAGATCACCGACATCGAGGAAGGCCGGGTGCCGGTCGAGTCGTCCGCGCTGCGGAACGCGCCGCACACGGCGGCGGATCTGCTGCGCGAGGAGTGGGCACGGCCGTACACCCGCGAGCAAGGCGCCTTCCCGCTCCGCTGGGTCCAGCATCGCAAGTACTGGCCGCCCGTCCGACGGATCGACAACGTCTACGGCGATCGGAACGTGGTCTGCGAGTGCCTGCCGGTCGAGGCGTACGCGGAGGCGTCGGGCGAGACGCAGCTGTTCGCGATGGCCGGCCCGGGGATGCACGCCTAGATCCGGCGCCGGCGCGGCTGCCGGCTGATCTCTGTCAAATTCCCGGCTGGTGGGTCTTCG
>DATAIB010000233.1:0-3552 GCA_036262855.1 Candidatus Limnocylindrales bacterium | reverse complement strand
TCGTGCCAGTGCCCGCGTCGCCGGACCGGGTGCGCGAGCGCGGGTACGACCAGGCGGCGCTGCTCGCCGCCGAAGCGGCCCGCCGGCTCAGGATGCCCATGCTCCACGCGCTCGAGCGAACGCGGGCGACGACTGCCCAATTCGATCTCGACCGCGCGGCGCGTGCATCGAACCTGGGCGGCGCGTTCCGGGTCACCCGGCGAACGCCTCGACTGCCCATCGCCGGTCGATGGTTCGTCCTGGTCGACGACGTGGCAACGACCGGTGCCACCCTCGCCGCGTGCGCGACGACACTCCTCCACGAAGGGGCGCTCGCGGTCTCGGCGATCACCGTGGCGAGGGAGCGCTGAGGTTCGTCCCGATCGATGGGACCGTCGGCCCATTCCGCGCCGCGTGGCCCACGGGTACGATGGATCCGCAGCCGGGAGGTGTACATGCGGACCATCGTCAAAGGCAAGAACTACGAGGTGCCGGACAGGGTCCGCGAGTACGCGGAGCGCAAGCTCGGTCGGCTCGAGCGCCTCCTCGACGACCGCTCCGACGCGACCGTCGAGCTCTCGGTCGAGCAGCACCGGAGCGCACAGGACTCGCACATCGTCGACGTCACCCTCGTCATCGACGGGCAGACGCTGCGCAGCTCCGCGGCCGCCTCGACCCATCGCGCCGGCATCGACACCGTCCTCGACAAGATCGAGCGTCGCGCCGTCGACTACCGCGAGACGAGCCGCGTCCGGAAGTCGCCGGCCACGCTTCGGGGGGCCGGTGGCACCGAAGCGGGCGGCGCCGGCCCGGACGCGGACGAGAGGCGCGGCGAGATCACCAAGGTCAAGCGCTTCAACATCGAGCCGATGTTCGAAGAGGATGCCGTCGCGCGGATGGAGGAGCTGGGGCACGCGTTCTTCGTGTTCGTGAACGCGGAGAACGAGCGCGTGGCGATCCTGTACCGGCGGCGCGAGGGCGACTACGGGCTCATCGAGCCGGTGGTCGGCGGCGGCTATACGAAGGGCGGCCCGGTCGGCCGCTCGCGCGCCACCTGACGCCCGCGTCGCGTCGGCGCGCGGGAGCGGCGCCGCCGTCCGTCTCCGTGGCCGCGCGCGTGGAATGAGCCGACTGAGCGGGTTCGACCGGCTCTCGCTCCTCGCCGTCACGGCGGTCGCCGCGCTGCTGCGCCTGCCGGGCATCGACGCGCGCGGCACGTTCGACGCCGACCAGGGCCACGACATGCTGACCCTGCTGCGGTTCACGCGAGATGGCGTGTGGCCCCTGCTCGGCCCGAAGACGTCCGTGGGCGAGTTCCACCACGGCGCCTTCTACTACTACCTGCTCGCGCCGGCCGCCGCGGTCTCGAACGACGACCCGGTCATCGTCACGGCGTGGATCGCGCTCCTGGGCATCGGGGCCGTCGCGCTCACCTGGTGGCTCGCGCGCTCCATCGGCGGGCCGCTCGCGGGCGTGCTGGCCGGCATGTTGCTCGCGATCTCGCCGGCCGCCATCGATGAATCGACCTTCATCTGGAATCCGAACCCGATCGGCTTCTTCGCCGTCCTCGCGCTGGCGGCCGCGTGGCATGCGCACACCGGCGCCGGCACGGACGCCAGCGCCCCCGCGATGCCCCGCGGGCGGATCGCGCTGTGGTGGGCCATCGCGATCGGAGCGGCGGGCGCGGTCACCCAGCTCCACGTGCTCGGTGGCGTGTTCCTGATCGCGATCGGCGTGCTCGCGCTCATCGAGATCCGGCGGTCACCCGCCGTCCTCGCCGGGATCTTCGGCGGCGCCGCCATCGTGGCGCTGCTGTTCCTGCCCCTCGCCGTCCATGAGCTGGAGTCCGGGTTCGGCGAGACGAGGCTGATCCTCCAGTACCTCGCGAACGGGGACAGCCCATCGAACGGCGGGCTCGTCAGCGCGGTCTCGTTCACGCTCCTCCGGATCGTCGGGTGGCCCCTCGTCGGCCTGGTCACGGACGTCCCGGCGGCCGCGGCGCTCCTGCTCGCCGTCGTGCTCGGCCTCGCGGTGATCGGCATCCGCCGAGCTCGCGGCAGCCAGCGAACCGCGCTGCTGTGGCTCGTCGGGATCCTCGCCTGGAGCACGATCGAGCTCGCGTCGACCGCCCCGTCGCTCCAGACCGTCGTCGCAGGACTCCCGAACGACCACTACCACGCGTTCGTCGACCCGATCGTGATCATCCTGATCGCGGTCCCGACGGCCGGCTTGCTGGACGCCGGCGTCGCGGCGTGGCGCGCAAACCCCGTGCCGGCCCGCGCCGCCGGCCCGGCACTGCTGGCGCTCGCGATCGCCGCGCTGGGCGTCCTCATGGTTTCGCGAATGCCACCGGCCGTCGACCCGAACGGTGGCTGGCCGGCACTGCGAGCTGCCGGCCAGCGCGTGGCGGCACTCGTCAACGGCGAGCCGACGATCATCGACGGGGTCCCCGGCTTCAAGCTCCCCGACGCCATCTCGTTCCCGGTGGCGTATGCCGGCGTCCAGGTGCAGCACGTCGATCCGATGGGCATCGAGCACTGGGTGATCGCCTGCGACCGGCTGTTCGAGGACGCCCTCCAGCAGCGCTGCGGCGGCGAGGCGGAGGATGCGCGGCTCGCCCAGCTGGGCGCGGCCGGCACCCTCATCGAACGCTTCGATGCGTCGCCTCGGACGGTGGTCTCCGTCTACCGGGTGGCGCCGTGAGCGCGAGCGATCGCAAGGTCATCGGCGGGTTGCCGCTGCTGACGCTCCTGCAACGACGGCGGCGGATGATCGATACCACGCTGCGGATCGCGTTCGTGGTCGTGCTCGTGATCTTCACGATCCTGCGGCCGGTCCCGATGGGCGACGGGCACGCCTACTGGGCCGTGGACATCACCAACCCCTACTCGCGCCCGGTTGCCACCGTCGACGCGTTCACGTACTCCCCGCCCGCGGCGCTGTTCTTCTCGGTCCTCGGGCACCTGCCGTTCGAGGTCTTCGAGGCGATCTGGACCCTCGCGATCGGGTTCGCGCTGCTGTGGCTGACGGGACCCTGGGCACTCGCATTCCTCGTGCTGCCCGTCGTCGCGTCCGACCTGTACCTCGGCAACATCCATGTGCTGCTCGCGGCCGCGATCGTGGGCTCGCTCCGGCGGCCGGCGCTGTGGGCGATCCCGCTGCTGACGAAGCCGTCGGTCGGAGTCGGGCTGCTGTGGTTCCTCGTGCGACGGGAATGGTCCAGGCTGATCGTCGCCCTTGGGGTGACCGCCGCCGTGGCGGCGCTGGCGTATGTCATCGCCCCGAGCCTGTGGCCCGCCTGGATCACGTACCTGCTTGACACCGGGGTCTCGCCGAACACGGGCGGCGCCTACGTCGTCCCTGTCCCGCTGCTGATCCGCCTCCCCGCCGCCGTGCTGCTCGTGATCTGGGGCGCCCGCACGAACCGCCCGTGGACGCTCCCCACCGCCTCGATGCTTGCCCTGCCGGTCCTGTGGATGGTCGGCCTGGCGATGCTGGCCGGCGCGTTCGCCGTGTCGGCGTGGGGACCGCTTCGAGACGCCGGCCGCCGCTGGATTGCCCGCCCGACCTGGC
>DATAIB010000232.1:0-3452 GCA_036262855.1 Candidatus Limnocylindrales bacterium | reverse complement strand
GAGGTATTCGAGGTCCTTGAAGGTGCCGCGCCGGTTGGTCGAGAGCTCCATCAGCGCTCCGATGTATGCCGATGGCGTCACGACCGAGAGCTTGACCCACGGCTCGCGGATCTCCTCGATCTCTCCCACCGGCGGCAGCTTCGACGGGTTGTCGACCCGGACCGTGCCGCCGTTGTTGATCAGGAGCACCTCGTATTCCACGGACGGCGCCGAGGCGATGAGGTTGAGCCCGAACTCGCGCTCGAGGCGCTCCTGGACGATCTCCATGTGGAGCAGCCCGAGGAAGCCGCAGCGGAACCCGAACCCGAGCGCGACCGAGGACTCCGGCTCGTAGGTGAACGACGCGTCGTTGAGGTGCAGCTTCTCGATCGCATCGCGGACGTCTGGGTAGTCCTCGCCCGACACCGGGTAGATGCCCGCGAAGACGAGACTCTTCGCCTCCTGGTAGCCGGGGAGCGGCTGGGTCGCCGGCGCGGTCGCGAGCGTGATCGTGTCGCCGACCTGCGCATCCCGGACGTTCTTCAGGCCCGTGGCCACGTACCCGACCTCGCCTGCGGAGAGCTGCTTGACCGGCACGAGCTGGGGCCGGAAGACCCCGAGCTCGAGCAGCTCCGCCTCGGCGCCGGACGCCATGAGCCGGATCCGCGCCTCGTCCGGCAGGGTGCCGGCCGCGAGCCGGACGTACACGACGACGCCCTTGTACGGGTCGTAGTGCGAGTCGAACACGAGCGCCTGGAGGGGCGCCTGCGGGTCGCCCTTCGGCGGCGGGATGCGCTCGACGATCGCTTCGAGCACCTCGGCGACGCCGGTGCCCTCCTTCGCCGAGACGAGCAGCACCTCTTCCCTCGGGATCGCGAGCGCGTTCTCCAGCTCGTCCATGACGACGTCCGGCTGGGCCGAGGGCAGGTCGATCTTGTTGAGGACCGGGATGATCGTCAGGCCTTCGCGGAGCGCGAGGTGCACGTTCGCGAGCGTCTGGGCCTCGATCCCTTGCGCGGCGTCCACGACGAGAATCGCGCCCTCGCAGGCCTGCAGGCTGTGCGTCACCTCGTAGCTGAAGTCGACATGGCCCGGCGTGTCGATGAGGTTGAGGGCATAGGTCTGGCCGTCGCGCGCGGTGTGCTCCAGACGCACGGCCCGGGCCTTGATGGTGATCCCCTTCTCCCGCTCGAGGTCCATCGAATCGAGCACCTGCGAGGTCATCTGGCGCGAGTCGATCGCGTGGGTGAGCTCGAGCAGCCGGTCGGCCAGCGTGGACTTCCCGTGGTCGATGTGGGCGATGATCGAGAAGTTCCGGAGGCGGGACTGGGGAATGGCCACGTCAGGCTCCCAGCGCCGAGAGCACGGTGATCCCGAC
Organism: Candidatus Limnocylindrales bacterium; assembly: GCA_036262855.1. Taxonomy (GTDB): domain Bacteria; phylum Chloroflexota; class Limnocylindria; order Limnocylindrales; family CSP1-4; genus UBA5189. The sequence goes on along the minus strand of DATAIB010000232.1, from coordinate 2,095 downwards.
CGCGATGAGCACGACGCCCGCGACCTGGAGCCGCTGGAGCCGCTCGTGGAACAGGAAATACGCGGCGACCGCGGCGATTCCCGCGAACTGCGACGACAGGACCGCGGCGACCGCGATGTCCTGCGTCGCAGCGACGACATAGACGGCGCCGCCGAAGACCTCCAGGACGCCGGCGAGGACGACGAGCGGCAGCGCCGGCCGGGTCAACCGGAAGCGACGGGTGAGCACGAGCGGCAGGACGATGATCAGGACGCCGATCGACCGCGACGCGAGCATGACCCAGGCGGGCGGGACGCCCGCGGCACCGAGCTTGCCGGACCCGACGAGGCCGATGGAGAACGTGAGGGCCGCGGCGAACGCGAGGATCGCAGCGCGGCGGTTGTGCGTGGGTGCCGCGCCCGGGCTCTCCGGTCGATCGGCGGCCCGCTCCACCGCGGCGAGGACGACGCCGATGGCGATGACGACGAGCAGGATCGCGGTGGGCAAGCCAAGGGTCTCGCCAAGGATGATCGACAGCACCGCCGCGAGCGCTCCTTCGGTCGCGGTGATCGGGGCGACGATGGACACGCGGCCCACCGAGAGCGCGGCGTAGGCGAGCAGCAGCCCGATGTTGTGCGACAGCCCGACCACGATCAGGCCGAGCACCTTGTCGGTGTCGAGCGTGGTGGGCGTCGAGATGAGCGCAGGTACGAGCGCGGCGAGCCAGCCGACCGCCATCACCCAGCCGAGGACCGACAGCGCTCCGATCATCCGGCTGGTGCGCGAGGAAGCGAGCGTCGCGGTCGCCCACGACAATGCGGCGAGGAAGCCGCCCAGGATTGCCATCGGCGGCGGATTCTGACAGGCGCGACGTGTCCGGCGTCCGAATGACCTCGGGCGTGCCCTCTGGTACCATCCCGCTCCGCGCCCGGCGCCCGATCCGCGTCCGCGCAGCTTGCCCAGCTTTGATCAATCGAGAGGTTCCGTCGACTTGGCCAGAACGCCCCGCAAATGGACCGGCGCCCGCTCCCCCTCGGGCCTGAAGCGCGTCCGCAGCTCCGAGGCGCGCCACGAGGTCCTCGGACCGCGCCGCGCCACCGCGAAGACGCTCGTCAAGGCGGCCGTCGACGTCGCGACGAACCCGGGCGATCAGGACCCGCAGGCGAGCCTCGCCGCGGCGATGAGCGCGCTCGATCGCGCGGCGAAGGTCGGTGCCATCCACCCGAACGCCGCGGCGCGCCGCAAGTCGCGCCTCGCGGTCAAGGTGAATGACCTGCTCGCAGGCACCTCGGTCGTCGCCAAGGGCGCCGCCAAGAGCATCGGCAAGGCCCAGGCGCAGAAGGCCGCGAAGGCCCGCATCGCCGCCGGCAAGGCCGGCAAGGCAAAGGGCGCCCAGACCGCCGCGGGCAAGGCCCGCGCCGCGCTGAGCAAGACCTCCCGCACCGAGGCCGCCGAGGCGAGCGCCGCCAAGGCCGCGGCTCCGACGGCGACCAAGGCACCGGCCACCAAGACGGCCTCGAAGCCCGCCGCCAAGACCACCGCGAAGTCGACGACCGCGAAGGCGTCGGCCACGAAGCCCGCCGCCAAGAAGGCGACCACCACCAAGAAGTAGCCCCGCCCGCGCGAGCGGGCGAAGCGAATGGATACGCCGGCGGGCCGATGGCCTCGCCGGCGTTCTGTTTTCGACGCGCGTGGTGTCTCGATCGGTGCTGACCTGACGGCCCCTGTCGAGCAGGTCGGTCCCGAGGCTCGGCGACGTTCGCGCGGGCATGGTCCGTGGCCACCATCCGGTTCAACTGGAGCAACGACGAACGAGTCGCGGCCATGGCCGGCTCGTTCGTCACGTCGTGAGTTGAACTGTGGATTCGACGCCTGAGAGCACGGTCCGGGGCCCCTTCAGCGCGGCCAACGCCGTTCGGATGGCGGCTCAGCCGTCCTTGCTCCAGTTCGACTGGATGCCGGACCCTCGAATCAAGAACGCCGGCGGGCCTCTGGGCCTCGCGGCGTTCGGGCGCATCACACGGTATGGGTCGCGCGATAGGCCCTTCTTGTCAATCGCCGTCAGGCGGGTGCCGGGGCTCCGTGCATGGCGCGTTCCTCGCGGCGCGGTCCGGCT
>DATAIB010000231.1:0-3620 GCA_036262855.1 Candidatus Limnocylindrales bacterium | reverse complement strand
TGGCAGCGCACGAAGGCCGATCGAGCCGAAGACCCCTTCCTCGAACCGGTCGTACAGCTCGAGCACGCGGTGCGGGAGGGGCAGCCTCAGGATGATGCGGCGCCCGAAGTTGCGCATCGTGAGCAGCGCGCCGGCAAGGAGGAGCAGGAACGCCACCCCGACCGCGAACACGATCTGGACGTCGCCCGGCAGGCCGCTCCGGAACGAGACGAACCCGGCGGCGAGGGCCAGCGTGGCGATCGCGAAGAGATCCAGGACGCGCTCGATGAACACCGTCCCGAACGTCCGCGACAGCGAGACGGTCGAGTTGATCTTCAGCAGCCACGCTCGGTAGACGTCGCCGAGCTTCGCGGGCACGAGGCAGTTCACCAACCACGAGATGAAGATGATCTCGGTGGCATCACGGACCTTGAGCCCGAAGCCGCTCTCCTTGAGCAGGATCGCCCAGCGGTAGCCGCGAAGCGGGAAGCCGACGTAGAAGATCGCGAACGCGGCGAGCAGCAGCAGCGGGTTCGCGGCCGCGATCTTGGCGGGCAGCTTGTCGAGCTCGAAGCCCGGCAGGGCCCTCGCAAAGAGGCCGAGGAGGATGATCGGCAGGATCAGCGAGATGAGCGTCTTGGGCTGGCGCAGCCGATGGACGATCGAAAGGTCCGGCTGCTTCTCGGTCTCCGGGGCGACCGCCTGGGGCGCCGCCTCGGGCGACCTCGCGGCGGCCTCGCTGCCGGACACGGGCGGAAGCTCGCTCATCGCGCGGCGACCGATGGCTTGATGCGGCCGCGGCCGCGAGCGTGCTGGATGAGCTTCGTCGCCGGCGCGATCAGACGGGCGTAGTGCGAGCCACGCCCGGTCACGAGCTCGATCGGGCCCGCGAGTGCCGCTCGCAGCCCGTCAGGCGTCGATGGGTCGCCGGTCAGGATCGTGTGCGCGACCCCGAGCTCCATGATCGTGTGGGCATCGGACACGGCCACGCCGGCCTTCCCGGCCGCGGCCGCGAGCGCTGCCGCGCGGGCATTGCCATCGCCGAAGACGAGCCGTGCATTCCACGCCTCGATCCAGTCCACGCTCGCTGCGATCTCCTCGGTCGCAGCAGCCTCGCCACGGCCGAGGGAGCCGCGGAAGCGATCGAAGGGGTGCGCCATCCCGATGAGGCCACCCTGCTCGCGAACGGCCGCGATGGCCTCGACCGGGGGGAGCCCCTGCGGGATCGCGGTCGTCAGGAACACGCCGATCATGTCGCCGCTCGTGGTTCGGATCTCCTGCCCCACGATCAGCGACAGCCCCGGCGCAGCGTCACGACCGGCGTCGGTGGCCAGGAACGCCGCGGCCTCGAGCGCGCCATCGACCCGATCGTGGTCCGTGATCGCCAGGTGCGTCAGGCCGCGGGTGGCTGCGGCGCGCACGACGGACCTCGGCGACGCCAGCGAGTCGAAGCTCGCGGACGTATGGCAATGCAGGTCGACGAACGCTCGGTCGGGCTGCACGGGCGGCGCGAGCGCCTAGACGGTCTGGACGAGCGACTTCTTGAAGAAGTCGTAGTGCTTCAGCGCCTCGCCGGTCCCGAGGGCGACGCAGTTGAGGGCGTTCTCTGCGACGTGGCACGGAACACCGGTGACCTGGGTCAGCAGCTTGTCGATGTTGCGCAGGAGCGCGCCGCCACCGGACATGACCATGCCCTTGTCGATGATGTCGCTCGAGAGCTCCGGCGGCGTCTGCTCGAGCACGTGGCGGACCGCCGCGACCAGCTGCTGCAGCGGCAGCTCGATGGCCTCCATGACCTCCGACGAGGTGATCGGAATGGTCCGCGGCAGGCCCGCGATGAGGTCGCGGCCGCGGACCTCCATCGACAGCTCGCGCTCGAGCGGCAGGGCCGTCCCGATCGTGATCTTGACCTCTTCCGCCGTCCGCTCGCCGACCATCAGGTTGTACTTCTTGCGGATGTACGAGGTGATCGACTCGTCGAACCGGTTGCCGCCGACCCGCAGGGACGTCGAGACGACGATCCCGCCGAGGGCGATGACCGCCACCTCGGAGGTGCCGCCGCCGATGTCGATGACCATGTTCCCGGACGGGCCGGAGATGGGCACGTTGGCGCCGATCGCCGCTGCCAGCGGCTCCTCGATCAGGTACGCCTCGCGGGCGCCGGCCTTGAGTGCCGCGTCCTTGACTGCGCGCTTCTCGACCGACGTCACGCCGGCGGGCACGGAGATCATCACGGCGGGGCCGGAGAGCCGCATCTTCATGCGCCCGCTCATCGCCTTGTTGATGAAGAACCGCAGCATCGCCTCGGTGATGACGTAGTCGGCGATGACCCCGTCCTTCATGGGGCGGATGGCATGGATGTTGCCGGGCGTGCGCCCGATCATCTCGCGGGCGTCCTCGCCCACGGCCCGGATCCGGCCGTCATCGTCGACCGCGACGACGGATGGCTCCTGGATGACGATGCCCTTGCCCTCCACGTGGACCAGGACATTGGCCGTGCCGAGATCGATCCCGATGTTCATGCGGGCTTGGTGCCCCCTTCCTGGACGCGCTCGATCCTGGCGCCGAGGTCCAGGAATTTCCGTTCGATGTTCTCATACCCTCGCCGAACGTGGTGCGCACCACCGATCGAGGAGGTGCCCTTCGCCGCGAGCGCCGCGAGGATGAGCGACGCCCCGGCGCGCAGGTCGGAGATCTCGACGGTCGCCGCGCGCAGCTTCGACGGGCCGTGGACCACGGCGCGGTTGGAGCCCTGGAGCTCGATGCGAGCGCCCATCTTGGCGAGCTCGGCGGTCCACTCGAGCCGGTCCTCGAAGATCGACTCGTGGATGTGCGAGTCGCCGGTCGCCTGCGTGAGCAGCACCGTGGTGGGCGGCTGGATATCCGTCGCGAGTCCCGGGTACGGCCCAGTCTCGACGTCGACGGCCTTCAGCCCGCCGGGTCCGAGGTTGCGCGCATCCACTTCCATCCGATCCGGCTGGCAGCTCACCGCGAGCCCGGCGCGGCCCATGATCTCGACGAGCGCGTCCATCGAGGCGCAGTCCGCGCCCTCGAGCACGACGTGGCCGCCAGTGACGCCGGCCGCGATCGCGAACGTGCCCGCCTCGATGCGGTCGGGCATGACCTTGTGGTCCGCGCCGCGGAGCCGGCGCTTGCCCTCGACCTCGATCGTGTCCGGGTAGGTCCGCTCGACCTGGGCGCCCATCTTCTGGAGGAACCCGATGAGGTCGTCGATCTCCGGCTCCTGCGCGGCGGGTCGAATCACCGTGTGGCCGTCCGCGAGCGTGGCCGCGAGGATCGCGTTCTCGGTGCCCATGACGGACACGAACGGGAAGCGAATCTCGGTACCGCGGAGCCGGCCGGGCGCCTTGGCGTAGTAGTAGCCGTAGCGGTAGTCGATCGTGGCGCCCATGGCGCGCATCGCGTCGACGTGGAGGTCGACCGGTCGACGCCCGATCCGGTCGCCGCCCGGGTTGGAGATCACGACCTCGCCGAAGCGGGTCAGCAGCGGCCCGAGGAGCATGAAGCTGGCGCGCATCTTGGCGGCCGCCTCGAGCGGCACGAACAGCCAGTCGACGTCGCCCGCGGAGACCTCGTAGGTGTTCGGCGCGGGATGGTCGACGACGACGCCCAGGTCCGAG
>DATAIB010000230.1:0-11052 GCA_036262855.1 Candidatus Limnocylindrales bacterium | reverse complement strand
CCGAGCTGCTCGTTCGCGATCGTGATCGCGCGCTCCGTCGTGAAGTCGTACTGCGGCGGGACCGCGTCGGCCGCGGCCTTGCGCGCCTGGTCGGTCAGGACCTCGTTCGTGAACGTGATCGCCCGGGGCGCGGCGATGTCGGCCGGTGCGAGGCTGTTGACCTTGACGTCGAGCCCCGGCGACAGGTCAAGCCCCAGCGTGACGGTCATCACGGCGATCAGCGACGCTGCGGCCGCGAGGATGCGGAGGAGCTCGCGGCGGCTCGGGAAGCGCGCTGGCCGCTGCTGCGGCACGCTCATCAGCCGGCCCCGGGACGCTCGGCGAGGACGCGACCGGCCACCTGGCTGACGAGCCGGCCATCGGCCCGGCCCTTGGTCTTCGGTGACACGAAGCCCATCACCTTGCCCATGTCCCGCGGGCCCGCCGCGCCGGTCGCAGCGACGGCCTCCCGGACCAACCGTTCGATCTCGGCCTCGGACAGCTGCTCGGGCAGGAACACGGCCAGGATCGCGATCTCGGCCTCCTCCTTTGCGGCAAGATCTTCGCGCCCACCCTTGCGGAACGCATCGACGGACTCACGTCGCGTCTTGACCTCGCGCGACAGCACGGCCGCGACCTCGTCGTCGGAGTACTCGCGGCGCTCGCGCTTCTCGGCGTTGTAGATCGCGGATTCAGCCATGCGCAGCGTGTCGCGACGCAGCGAGTCACCCGACCGCATTGCGGCCGTGATCTCGGTCTGGATTCGCTCTCGGAGGGACACCGGAATCGGCACCTCGGGCGTTGCCCGGGCGGTCGATCGGGGTGGCAGGCCGTCGTTCGCGATGTTCCGTGGCTCCGTTGCCGGCGCCGTGGCGCGTCGGACGGTCCCGGCCGTCCGGTCGATCAGCCCTGCGGCGTTCGCGCGTTCTTCTTGCGCTTCGCTTCCTTGCGCTTCCGCTTCACGCTCGGCTTCTCGTAGTGCTCGCGGCGACGTGCCTCGGCGAGGATGCCGGACTGCTGGATCTTCTTGTTGAAGCGGCGGAGGGCGCTCTCGAACGTCTCGTTCTCACCCACTCGGACTTCTGCCAATCCGGGATTCACCTCCCCGGGCCTGAAATGTGCGGCGCGTGGTCCCGGCTCGTGGCCCGACGAGCTCGGCGCGGCCCTGATCGCGAGCGCTCGTTCCCGAGCCTGCCCGCAGGGCCGCCGGAGTGTGGCACAGGGTCCCGGGAGGGTCAAACGCGCAAAGGGTGGTCGGGATCGCGGGGTCGCCTTCCGCTGATCCTGCGGAATGACACCGGTGGTGGCGTTGCGACGCGGTGACACACGTGAACCACGCACCCGGACCGCAGCTACCTGCGCCATGCGTGCTGTGGCACTCATCCCGCAGGATCAGGCGCCGATTGGCGCCGATTCACACGGCTTCGGCCGCTTGGCGCCTTCCGAGTGCTACCCGGGGTGTCATCCCGCAGGAACCACAGCCCCGCGATCGATCCGAGGGGCGCCCGGAGCCACCGGCGGACATCACGCCCTCGAACCGGAAGGGCTGCTTCGAATAGGTCCTCGAACCGGCGAACGCGATCCCGGTTCGTCGAGCTGTCGTCGATGACGAGCAGGCGGCTGACGGATGCCGGCTCCCACCCTCGATCTCGAGCGAGCTTCGGGGCGAGTCGAACCTTTCGATCCAGGGGCGCCAGCGTGCCCTGCGCATCTGCGACCACGGACTTGACCTCGATGACCAGCACCGATCGCGGTGCCGCATGCCACGCGAAGATGTCGATCGAGCCACGCTCACCGAACACGCTGAAGGTCGCCTCGAGGACAACCTCCCAGCCAAGGCCTCGGAGAATGGCAACGACCAGGTCGACCACGGCGGCGTGGCCTTCGTCGAGCAGCCGATCGAGGGCCTCGCCGCGCCAACGCACGCGCACGTCGAGGTCCGCGCCGAGCACCTGGCAGACTGCCTCGATCCGACGGAGATCGCTCGATCGGGCGAGACCGCGCTCCAGCTTCGACACGAACGATCGTGAAACGCCCGCTCGTCGCGCGAGGTCCACCTGCCGCCAGCGAAGACGGATCCGGATGGCGCGAAGGGAGCGGCCGATCCTGCGTGGGTCGAACACGCACCCATCGTGAGCGCAGCCGATTACACGCTGCTTATCGCGCCGCGTTCAGCAATTCCCGAACGACATCGGACCATGGGAGGCAGATGGAGCCGTGGCCTGCATCGTCGAGGAAGGTGGCGCGGGCACCGGGAATGTTGGCGGCGAGCCAGTGGCCGTGCTGGATGTTCACGAGTCGGTCGAGGGCGCCGTGTCGGATCACCACTGGCACGCGGATGTCGCGGACCCGGAACCCCCAGTCGCGGGCCTGTGCGAGGTTGTCGTCGAGAAGGCCGTAGAACCCCTGCGAAACCGCGCGGCGCATCGACCTGACGAGGGCCGGGATGAACTCGTGCCGGTGGTCGAAGGCCACCGCGCGGGCGTCCGGCGGGCCGCCGATCCCGCGCAGCTTCGACGCGGTCATGTGCCCGAAGACCTCGACGGTCTGCCGGTACTCCTCCAGCATCGGTTCGAACCGGCCGGCCGCGAGTGCGTCCCACTCAGCCCTCGCGTCGGCCTCGAAGAGCGCGTCCCACGCGGGGCCCGCCTCGACACGGGGCGCGAGGCCCGCCGCTACGCCGCAGGCGAGCACGCGATCCCCGAGCAGCGCGGCGGCTGCGAGGGCCGGCGGCCCACCCCCGGACGTTCCGAGCACGAAGAACCGCTCGGCGCCGAGCGCATCCGCGAGCGCGCCGGTGATCGCCGCTTCGTCGGCGACGGTTCGGCCCTCACGCCGAGGCGACCTGCCGTATCCGCCACGCGAGTAGACCGCGACGCGCGTGTCCGCGGCCGCGGCCGCGGCGACCAGGCCCGGCCAGCGCACCGCCGCGTTGGGCGTCCCGAGATGGAAGATGAGCAGGTTCTGGGCGTCGTCGGGCCCGTCGACGACGTATTCGGCGAACCCTTCGGCGAGATGCAGGCGGCGGTATGCCACGCGCCGAGGATACGGCCGCGGGAGCGACTACCGAATGGTCGCCGCGAGCTCCGTGCCCCATCCGCGCGCCCGTTCGAGCTCGCCATCGCGGAGCGGTCCGTACGGCGTCGCGACCGAGAACTTCTGGCCCTTCGCGACGACCCGGAAGCCCGCTCGCTGGAGCCGCGCATCGATGCCGCCGGTCGCGCCGCCCGGCGACCACCGGAGCTTGGTCTCGAACGACGCCGCCGCGGCGTGACCCTTCGGCAGCGCCTCGAGCCAGTGGCGGAGCGACGGGTGCGACACGTCGGCCGGTCGGGGCGCTTTCGGATCCTTGCCCGCGTTCGCGACCATGCCGTCCGACGGCAGCCCAAAGGCCATGAGCGGTGCGCCGGCGACCACCAGGTCGGCCTCGGCAACGATGGCGGGGGTGGCCTCGTCCGTGGTCAGCGCCTCGGCCTCCGGGCCGATTCCCTCGGCGATCGCACGGGCGACCTCGGCCGTGTTGCCCCAGTGGGATTCGTAGACGACGATCGCACGCATCTCGTGCTCCTCCTTCGGCGGGCGTGCGGCGAGACTGGCCGCCGCCCTCGCGCCAACTCTCCCCCAGCCCGCAGATGGCGCACAGGGCCGCGCGCCCTCCGTCCGCGGGCACATCGGCCCGACTTGCCCGGCTAGGCTTCCGCGCGATGGAACCGCCGGCGACCGAAGCCCCCACGATGCAGACGCTCCTCGACCTCGTCGACGATGCGGTGGCGCGATTCGGCGATCAACCGTGCGTCGCGATGCGCCACGAAGACGGCACGACGACGGGTTGGACCTACCGAGAGCTGGATCGACGCTCTCGCGCCGCCGCGCTCCGCCTTCGCGACCTGGGCCTCCAGCCGGGCGATCGGCTGCTGACGTGGTCGCCGTCGGCCCCGGAGCTCGTCGCCACCTACCTCGGCGCCATGCGTGCCGGCATCGTCTACGTGCCGCTCGACCTGCGGATGTCCGCCGAGGCCGTCGCCGGCATCGTCGAGGCGTCGGGAGCCAGGCACCTCGCCATCGGCACCGGCCGCGACGCGCCGGACCCGACGCCGTTCGGGCTCGCGAGCTTCCCGAGGACCGCGGTTGACGAGATTGGCGCCGCCCCGGACGCGCTGCTCGAGGCGCGCCTGCCGCAGGTCGCCACGTGGCCGCGCCCGGAGCCCGAGGACCTCGTGCAGCTCGTGTTCACCTCGGGCACGACCGGCACGCCCAAGGGCGTGATGCTCGCGCACGACAACCTGCTGGCATCGAACCGGACCTTCCACCGGATCATCCCGCCGATGGAGCACCGGATCGTGTCGCTGCTCCCGTTGTCCCACCTGCTGGAGCAGGCGGTGGGGCTGTTCTACGCGATGTCCGTGGGTGCCTCGATCCTGTACGTCCGCTCACGGAACCCGCGCGTCATCTTCGATGCCCTGCGCGACCACCGCGTCACCTCGATGGTCGTGGTCCCGCAGGTGCTCGACCTCTTCTGGAGCGCGATCGAGCGCGAGGTCGAGAAGACGGGCCGGACGAAGCTGTTCGACCGCCTCCGATCGATCGGACGACGACTGCCGATGACGATCCGGCGCCTGCTCTTCCGGCGCGTCCACGCGTCGCTCGGCGGGGCGTTCCGCATCTTCGTGTCGGCGGGTGCGTTCCTCCCGCCGGCGCTGCAGCAGGCGTGGGAGGACATGGGCGTCATCGTGCTCCAGGGCTACGGCGCCACGGAGACCGGCACCGGCTCATGCACGACGCTGGACGATCACGGGCTGGGGACCGTCGGCCGGACGCCCGAGGGCATCGAGATGCGGCTGGCGCCCGACGGCGAGGTCCAGTTCCGCGGCCCGACGCTGTTCAAGGGCTACTGGAACCGGCCGGACCTCACGGCTGCGTCATACACCGAGGACGGCTGGTACATGACCGGGGACATCGGCCACCGTGATGCGCAGGGCCGCCTCATCCTCTCGGGCCGCAAGCGCGACCTGATCGTGCTGCCGAACGGGTTCAACGTCTACCCCGAGGACCTCGAGAACGCGCTCCGGATCTGTGGGCTTCGCGATTCCGTGGTGCTCGAGACGAAGCCCGGCCGCATCGAGGCAATCCTGCTCGCGCCGTCGGACTCCCCGATCCGCGCCGCGGGCGAGCAGCTGTCCTTCGACCCGAGCGCGCCGCCGGCGGAGCTGCGCGTGTCGCTGGATGCCGCGATCAAGGCCGCGAACGCGACCCTCGGCGCGAACCAGCACATCTCCGGATGGCGCCTGTGGCCGGAGATGGACTTCCCACGGACGCACACGCTCAAGATCAAGCGTGATGCGGTTCGCGCGTGGGTCAATGGCGCGCCGTCCGGGACCGGATCGCCGACGAACTGATCGTCCTGCCGGGCCGTCCGGCACTAGCCTGCGCGCAACGCTGACCCGACGATGGCAATGCTGCTTCCAGGGAGGAACGCATGGCCACGATCACGGGAACGATCCAGCTTCGATCGTCCACTGGCTCACTCGCATGGACACGCGACCTTCGAGTCGCGGGCGCTGCGCTCTTCAGTGCGGGGGCGTTGCTGCTGATGGCGATCATCACGTCCGAAGCGCTCTATCCGGTCGCCTATTCGACCGCCCGAAACGAGATCAGCGACCTGGGCGGCACGCGACCACCGGCCGGGCTCGTCTTCCAGCCGGTAGCCACGATCTTCAACACCTCGATGATGGCCACGGGCCTGCTGCTGCTCGCCGGCGCGATCGTGCTCCAGCGAGCGACCAAGCGCTGGTCGGTATCGACTCCGGTGCTCGTCCTCGGTGGCGCGGTCGTGCTGGTTGGCGTGTTCCCGGGAAACACCGGGCTCCCGCACGCCCTGTCGGCGATGGTCGCCTTCTGGGCGGGCGGGGTTGCGGCCGTCCTCGCCTCACGGCTGGCTGACGCGCCGTTCCGCTACGTCCTGATGCTGCTCGGCGTCATCAACCTCGCGTCGCTCGTGTCGTACTTCGTCCTCGGCGATGCCAATCCGATGTGGGCGCTGGGGGTGGGCGGAGCGGAGCGCTGGGTGGCGTACCCCGTGCTCCTGTGGACGATGGGCTTCGGCGGCTATCTGGCGGGTCGGGCGTCGCGCCCGGTCGACCAAGGCGCACCCTCGCGAGACCCGCTCGCGACCTGACAGGACCCCGCGCTCAGGACCTAGCTCGGGACCGCGACACCCTCGCCGACCGTCTCGAGCGCCGGGCCGATCCTGTCGTTCCGCGCATCCGGTGAGCTGCCCGGCAGCCAGTTGAACAGGATCACGTTCGAGCCGAGCGTGCGCAGCTCGAACCGCGTCCCCGGCGGGAAGTTGATCTTCCCGACCGGTGCCGCGACCCACGTCGCGTGGTCATTCGCAGCGGCGAGCGCCGCGTTCGGCGAATCGAGGGCGTAGATCACGATGAACCCGTGGGTTGGGTCGTCCGGCATCGTGACCTGGAGCACGGTCCGCGGCGCCGCCGAGAGCAGCGGGCCTTCGGGCGGTCGATACGGCGTGGCGGACACGGTCGCCTGGAGCCCCGCCGACGCGAGCGCGCCGAGGACGGCCTGCGTTGCGGCACTCGTGGTGTCGCCCGCAGGGAGCGGTGTCGAGCCCGCAGGCTGGTAGGTCGTCCGCGGGTTGTAGACCGGGGCGCAGGCCGTGACCGCGAACGCGACGACCGCGCACGCGGTCAGGAGCGCGGCACCCGCTCGAAGGCGCGTCACGCCGCGGTGTCGCGGTTCGGGCGGCCCCCCATGACGTGGAAGTGGAGGTGATCGACCGTCTGGCCGGCCCACTTCCCCACCGCCGTCGAGATCCGGTAGCCGCCTGCCGAGATCCCCTCGTGCCGCGCGACCTGCGCGCACATCGCGAGCAGGTGGCCGGAGAGCGGCGCGTCCTCGTCAGTGAGGTGCGCCGCGGACGGGATGTGCACGCGCGGGACGACGAGGATGTGCGTGGGTGCCTGCGGCGCGATGTCCCGGAACGCGATCGCGAGGTCGTCTTCGGCGACCCGGGTCGACGGGATCTCGTCCGCGACGATGCGGCAGAAGATGCACTCCGGATCCCGGTCGCGCGCGCTCGCCACCCGTGCCGCCTCGCCTTCGCTCGCTACCAGAGCGCGGGCTTCGTGCTCATCAGGAACCCGATGGTACCGACGAGCCCGGCCATGACATACGAGACGTACCGCTGGCGCCGCGCCAGCTCCGCCCACTTGGGATCGCTGCCCTCGCGGAGCCCGATGAGCCGGCGGAGCCTGGGCACCTGGACGAAGTACGCGAGCGCGAGGTTGGCTCCGTAGATGATGAGCGCCAGGAGCAGCCACGGCTGCTGGAGCGTCTGCGGGCCGAGGGTCGCGATGAGGCCGGCACCCGTGATCGCCAGCCCGAGGCCAAGCCAGAGCGTGCCGCGGGACTGGAGCGCCAGCATGAACCGGACGAAGCGGTTGGAGCCCGCGCCCGGCGCCTCGCCGATGGCAACGGCCGCACCGCGCGGGCCACGCTGCGCGCGGAATGCGAACGGCAGCAGGACCGAGGGCACGAACAGGCTGATCGCAAGCACGATGTGGGCGACGAGAATCAGCGGGAAGAGGGACGCGAGCACGCTCGAATTGTAGGAGCGGCCGCTCACTCGGCCGGTCGGAGCGCCTCGATGGCGACCCAATCGCCTTCCTCGCGTCGAGGGCCGAGCCGGAACCCGACCGCCTCGAACGCGGCGCGCACCTCCGGCTCGCGGTCCCGGAAGATGCCCGACGCGAGCAGCGTGCCGCCCGGGACCAGCTCCGCGTACAGGTTCGACGCGTGCTGGATGTGGAGCGCCGCAATCAGGTTCGCCAGCACGGTGTCGAACGGCGTCTCCTCCGTCGGGATCGAGCCCTCGCGCGAACGGATGCGCTTGCCGACCCGGTTGTGCCGCGCATTCGCCGCGGTCGCCTCGACGGCGATCGGGTCGATGTCGACGCCGAGGACCCGCGTCGCGCCGAGCTTCACCGCGGCGATGGCGAGGATCCCCGACCCCGAGCCGACGTCGAGCGTCCGGCCGAACTCGCCCCGGCGCGCGAAGTCGTCGATCAGCTCCAGCGCGAGCCGGGTCGTCGGGTGCAGTCCGGTGCCGAACGCCATCCCGGGATCGAGATCGATCACCACCTCGTCGTCCGTTCGATGGTGCTTGCGCCACGACGGCTTGATCACGAGCCGCTCGCCGATCCGCATCACGTGGAAGTGCTCCTTCCACGACTCCGCCCAGTCAGCCTCATCGACGATGCGGGTCTTCACGTCACCGATCGGCCGCAGCCCGAACGCCTGGAGGTGGCCGAGGGCTTCCGTGGCCGCCGCGAGCGCGCGGTCCGCTTCGGCGCGGTCCTTTGCCGGCACGTAGGCGCGAATCGTCGCGGGCCTCGATGCGTCCACCCGGGCACCGAGGCCCTCGTCGACCAGCTCGAACCCCGGCTCGACGCTGGTTCCGCCCGGCGCCACGCGCGACAGGATCTCGGAGACCGCCTCGGCGGCTTCGATGTCGGCCTCGACCGACAGCTCGAGCCAGCGCGTCACGAGGTCTTCTTGCCGCGCACCCGGTCGAGCAGGCTGGTCGTCTCGTTCACGATCTCCCCGGACGCATCCGCATACGCCTCGAGTGCCTCGCGCTGCGCCTTCGAGAGGTGCTGCGGGATGGCGACGTCGACGATCACGTGCAGGTCGCCGCGCTGGCCGGGTCGGCGCAGGTACGGCACGCCCTTGCCGCGCAGCCGGATCTCGGTCCCGGGCTGTGTTCCCGCCTTGACCTCGACCGCCTCTTCCCCGGCGACGGTGGGGACGAGGATCGTCGTCCCGAGTGCCGCCTGGGCGACGCCGACGCTCGTCTCGAAGAACAGCTCGGTCCCGTCGCGTCGAAGCGAGTGGTGCGGCGTGACGTGCACGGCGACGTACAGCGACCCCGCCGGGCCACCGCGCGGACCCGCCTCGCCCTCGTTCGACAGCCGGATCTGGTGGCCCTCGTCGATGCCGGCAGGGATCGTGACCTGGAGCGTGCGCTTGCGCTCGACGCGGCCCTCACCGTGGCACGTCTCGCACGGCGTCTCGACGATGCGGCCGTCGCCCTTGCAGCGCGGGCAGGTCGTGACGTTGATCATCTGGCCGAGCATCGTGTTGCGGACGCCGCGGATCTCGCCGCGGCCGTTGCACTGCGGGCACGTGATCGGTTGGGTGCCGGGTGCCGCGCCGCTGCCGGAGCAGGTCTCGCACCGCGCGAGGACCGGGAACTCGATCTCCTTCTGGGTGCCCTCGATGGCCTCCTCGAAGGTGATCCGCAGGTCGTACCGAAGATCGCTCCCGGCGGCCGGCCGCCCGCGCCTGGGCCCGCCCGCAGCAGCCGCACCGAAGAACGCGTCGAAGATGTCCGCGAACCCACCGAAACCGGCGCCCGGCGCGCCCTCGGTCCCGGTCGTGCCGAACAGGTCATACCGCTGGCGGCGTTCGGGATCGGAGAGGACCTGGTAGGCCTCGCTGATCTCCTTGAACTTCGTCGCCGCCTCGGGCTCCTGGCTCACGTCCGGGTGCCACTTCTGGGCGAGCTTGCGGTACGCCTTCTTGATGTCGGCCTCGGTCGCCGAACGCTCGACGCCGAGGGTTTCGTAGAGGTCGCCTGCTGCCATCGCTGCGAAGGATACGGGCGGGACGTTCGAGGCTTCGGGCGCCACGCTCGCGGGCGTAGGATGCCGGGCCATGACGACCCCACGACTGACCGTCGCCCTCACCTTCGACCACGATTCGCTGTCCGACGGCATCCGCCGCAAGGACACGGTGGTGAAGCTGTCGCACGCCGAGTTCGGCCATCGCGTCGGCGTCCCTCGGATCCTCGAGCTGCTCCGCCGCGAGCAGATCCCGTCCACCTGGTTCGTGCCGGGCTGGACGATGACGACGTACGCGGACGACACCGAGGCCATCCTGGGCGGCGGCCATGAGCTCGCCTGCCACGGCTGGTTCCACGAGGACTTCGCCGAGCTCAACGACATCGCGCAGCAGGGCGTGCTGCAACGCTGGGTCGAGGCGGCGAGGGCCGCGTCCGGCGTTGCGCCGAAGGGCTTCCGGGCGCCCTACTGGTCCCTTGGCCGGCTCACGCTGGATCACGTCCTCGCCGCCGGGTTCACCTACGACTCGTCGCTCATGGCGGACGACTACCGGCCGTACCGCGTCCGGCTCTGGGATGAGCACTCCGTCGAGCACGGGTCGACGTTCGGCGAGGAGAGCGCGCTCCGCGAGGTGCCGGTCTACTGGACCCTCGACGACTGGCCGCAGTTCGAGCCCGACGGTGCGCGCGGCCGCGACGGCATGTCCGCGCCGTCGAAGGTGCTCGAGATCTGGCTTGCCGAGCTGCGGTACGCGCACGCCCACGCCGACGGCGGGCTCCTGACGGTCACGATGCATCCGGAGTGCATCGGCCGCGGCCACCGGATGGCGATGCTCGAAGCGTTCATCGCCGAGTGCAAGGCGCTCGACGGCGTGGTCTTCGATCGGCTCGATCGCTACCTCGAGGCGAACCCGCCGGCCTGACCCGCGAGCCCCACGGCGCGCGCGAACACCGCGTCCAGCATCGGGCGCGTAAGGCGGCCCGTGAACGTGTTCTGCTGGCTCACGTGGTAGCTGCCGAGCAGCGTCCAGCGCCCGATCCGCACCTCGGCGCCGTGCGCGAACCGTGGCCTTGGGGCCGGGATAGGCTCGCCGAGCGCGGCGAATGTTCGCAGCGCCGCGTCCCAGCCGAACGCCCCGAGCGCTACGACGACGTGCGCTGCGCTCAGCGCCGCGAGCTCGCGAACGAGGTACGGCGCGCAGTTGTCACGCTCGGACGGCAGGGGCTTGTTGTCGGGCGGGGCGCAGCGCACGGCTGCGGTGATCCACAGGTGGGTTGCCTGCATCCCGTCGTCCCGCCGGCGGCTGATCGGTTGGCTGGCGAGGCCTGCGGCGTGCAGCGCCGGCCAGAGGAAGTCGCCGCTGCCATCACCGGTGAACATCCGTCCCGTGCGGTTCGAGCCATGGGCGCCCGGCGCCAGCCCGACGATCACG
>DATAIB010000229.1:0-6281 GCA_036262855.1 Candidatus Limnocylindrales bacterium | reverse complement strand
GAGCAACGTCCGCAAGTACCCCACCGCGCATCCGCGGTGCGGGACCGAGTTCCTCGTCGTCGTGATCATCCTGTCGATCTTCATGTTCAGCCTGGTCGGCCGGCAGAGCCTGCCGGTGATGGTTGTGAGCCGGATCCTCCTGATCCCGGTCATCGCCGGCGTCGGGTACGAGATCCTCAAGCTCGGGGCGAAGTACCGGAGCAACCCGCTCGTGAAGCTGCTCATCGCGCCGGGCATCCTCGTCCAGATGATCACGACGAAGCAGCCGACCGACGACCAGATCGAGGTCGCCATCGTGTCGATGGAGCAGGCGCTCGTCGCGGATGGCGAGGACGTTCCGGCGGGATCCGAGATGCCGGAACGCGAGCGCCTCGACCCGGACCCGGAAGCCGCGCCCGCGGCGCAGGCGTGAGCGACTCGTCCAGCCTCGACGCCAAGCTCGACGAGGTCGCCCGCCAGTACGACGAGCTGAACGCGGAGCTCGCGCGACCGGAGACCGTCCAGGACCTCGACCTGCTCAAGCGCACCGGCCGCGAAGTTGCCCGGCTGGAGCCTGTCGTCGAGGCCTATCGCCGCCTGACCACGGTCCGCAGCGAGCTGGCGGGGGCGGTCGAAATGCGGGACGCCGAGAGCGACGACGAGATGCGCCACCTCGCCCAGGAGGAGATCGAGCGGCTCTCCACCCAGGAGCAGACGCTCGTCGAGGAACTGAAGGTGCTGCTGCTGCCGCGCGACGCGGCGGATGACGGCAACGTGATCCTCGAGATCCGAGCGGGCGCGGGCGGCGACGAGGCGGCCCTGTTCGCCGGCGAGCTGCTCCAGATGTACCTGCGCTATGCCGGCAATCACAAGTACAAGGCCGAGGTGATGAGCCTCAGCGAGACCGGGATCGGTGGCGTCAAGGAGGCGATCGTCGAGATCGCCGGCGATGGCGCGTACTCGCGACTCAAGTTCGAGAGCGGTACGCACCGCGTGCAGCGCGTGCCGGCAACCGAATCGTCCGGCCGCATCCACACCTCGACGGCAACGGTGGTCGTCATGCCCGAGGTCGAGGAGACCGAGATCGAGATCGACGAGGAGAAGGACGTCCGCATCGACGTCAAGCGCTCGTCTGGACCGGGCGGCCAGTCCGTGAACACGACGGACTCCGCGGTTCGCATCACCCACCTGCCGACCGGCCTCGTCGTCGAGATCCAGGACGAGAAGAGCCAGCACAAGAACAAGGCGAAGGCCTTCGCGGTCCTGCGCGCCCGGTTGCAGGACCGTGCCCGCCAGGAGCAGCGCGAGGCGGACTCCGCGACCCGCAAGTCGATGATCGGCGCGGGCGATCGGGCGGACAAGATCCGCACGTACAACTTCCCGCAGGATCGGGTCACGGACCACCGTGTGGGCATGGATCTCTCGAACCTTCCGAAGGTGATGGGCGGTGAGCTCGACAAGCTCATCGACACGCTGATCACCACGGACCAGGCGGAGCGGCTCTCGGCGCTCGTCGCTTCCGAGGACTGACCCGATGGCGACCGTCCGCGAGCTGCTCGACGGCGCGGTCGCCCGCCTTCGCGAGTCCGGCTCGGAATCCGCCCGGCTCGATGCGGAGCTGCTCCTCGGGTTCGCGCTCGACACCGATCGGACGGCGGTGATCGCGCACACGGATGCGCCGGTCGGGGACGGCGCGGGCGCGCGTTTCGCCGCGCTCCTCGATCGGCGGGCGGCCGGTGAGCCGGTGGCGTACATCCGCGGCGTCAAGGAGTTCCACGGACTCGCCTTCGGGGTCGACCCGCGGGCGCTAATCCCGCGACCCGAGACGGAGCTCCTCGTCCAGCTCGCGGAGCTCGAGCTCGTGCGCCGGCTCGTCGCGGCGCCGCGAGCGAGGGATGCGGCGAAGCTGCGCGTGATCGACGTGGGGACGGGCTCGGGGACGATCGCGGTCACGTTGGCCGTCTTGCTGCGCCGGCGCGGCATGGGCGACGACGTGGCCCTGACCGCGACGGATTCCTCCGACGAGGCCCTGCAGCTCGCGCGTGAGAACGCAGTGGCGCACGCCGTCGGGGATCGAATCGAGTTCGAGACGGCCGACCTCCTGCCCGGCATCGGCGCGACGCCGTGGGACCTCGTCCTCGCGAACCTGCCCTACGTGCGCTCCGACGCCGTCCCGAAGCTGCCGGTCGCGACCTCGTTCGAGCCGGTGGCGGCGCTCGATGGCGGGCCGGACGGGCTCCGGGTGATCGCACGGCTGCTCGACCAGCTGCCGACGGGCCTCGCGGGTGACGGGGCGGCGCTCATCGAGATCGGCGGCGACCAGGGCGACGAGATCCTCGCGCTCGTTGCCGAGCGGCTGCCGGGCTGGTCCTGCGAGGTCGAGCGCGACTTCGGCGGCCTGCCGCGCGTCGCGGTCGTGCGCCGCGTGGCGCTGGGCGCCCCCGCGTGATGCGCCGCATCCGCGATGACGCCGCCGGCCGGGACGAAGCGATCCGCGTCCTGCGGGCGGGCGGGGTCGTGGCCGTACCCACGGACACCGTGTACGGCATCGCGGTCGCCCTCGACACGCCCGGCGGGATCGAGCGGCTCTTCGCGGCCAAGCAGCGCGCGCCCGACAAGGCCATCGCGCTGCTCCTCGCGGACGCAGACCAGGCTGCGGCGATCGGCGAGATCACGGATGCCGCGGACGCGCTGGCGCGCGCCTGCTGGCCCGGCGGCCTGACGCTGGTCGTGCCGCGTCGCGCGGACGTGCCGCTCCCGGCCGCACTCACGGGCGGCGCGCTGGCACCGGGCGCGATCCCCACCGTGGGCCTCCGCGTCCCCGATCACGGCGCGCCGCGAGCCCTTGCCCGCGCGCTCGGGCCGCTGCCGACGACGTCGGCCAATCGCTCTGGCGAGCCGGAGCTGCGCGACGCCGACGCGATCGAGGCAGAGCTCGGCGACGCGATCGACCTGATCCTCGACGGCGGTCCCGCCTCGGGCGGCCCGGCATCGACCGTCGTCGACTGCACGGGCGCCGAGCCCATCATCCGCCGCGCCGGTGCGATCTCGGAGGCCGAGATCGAGGCTGTTCTCAGCGGTCTGCGACAGGCTGCCGGCTTGAATTCCTGACCCGCCGATCGCGGCCTGTGGGCTCGGTCATCGATGTGGGACGATACCTCCCGCCGAGGAGGCTGCCACGGCGGAATGGCAGCCCGCAGCTGCCGGGCGAGGCGAACACCATGACGACGAGCTCCGAAGATCGCCTCGGCTGGGCACCGCTCGCCGACGTGGACCCCGAGCTGTGGCACGCCATGCTCCAGGAGCGCGATCGGCAGCGCGACAAGATCGAGCTGATCGCGAGCGAGAACTACACGTTCGCCGCGGTGATGGAAGCCCAGGGCTCGTGGCTCACCAACAAGTACGCCGAGGGCCTGCCGGGCAAGCGCTACTACGGCGGCTGCGAGTACGTGGACATCGCGGAGAACCTCGCGATCGAGCGCGCGCTCGCGCTGTTCCCGGGCGCAGAGCACGTGAACGTGCAGCCCCACTCGGGCGCGCAGGCGAACATGGCCGCCTACTTCAGCGTGCTCAAGCCGGGCGACCGCATCCTGGGCATGAACCTGGCCCACGGCGGCCACCTGACCCACGGGTCGCCGGTCAACTTCTCCGGCCGCATGTACGAGGTCCATGCGTACGGCGTGGACAAGGCGACGGAGCGGATCGACTACGACGCGCTCGAGGCCGCTGCGAAGGAGGTCCGGCCGAAGGTCGTCGTCGCGGGTGCGTCCGCGTATCCGCGGATCATCGACTTTCCGCGGATGGCGGAGATCGCCCACTCGGTCGGCGCGTTGCTGTTCGTCGACATGGCGCACATCGCCGGCCTCGTGGCCGCGGGACAGCACCCCAGCCCCTTCCCGCACGCGGACCTCGTGACCACGACCACGCACAAGACGCTGCGCGGCCCGCGCGGCGGCCTGATCTTCAGCCGCGAGAACCTGCCCGACGGGGTCGACCCGGCGGACTTCCCGATGGTCAAGACGACGCTCGGCGCCCAGGTGGACAAGACGGTGTTTCCCGGCGTCCAGGGCGGCCCGCTGATGCACGTGGTTGCGGCGAAGGCGGTGGCGCTCCTGCTGGCCGCAGGTGAGGACTTCCGGCGCGACCAGGAGCGGACCGTCGCGAACGCCGCCGAGCTCGCCGACGCGATGGCCGAGCGGGGCGCCCGCATCGTCTCCGGCGGCACCGACAACCACCTGATGCTGGTGGACGTGACGCCGCTCGGGGTGACCGGCAAGGAAGCCGAGGCGCTGCTCGACGAGGTCGGGATCACGGTCAACAAGAACGCGATCCCGTTCGATCCGCTGCCGCCGAACACCGCGTCCGGGATCCGCCTCGGCACGCCCGCCACGACAACCCGTGGCTTCGGGCCGGCGGAGATGCGCTCGATCGCGCGGATCATCACGGATGCGATCGCCCAGCGCGACGACCCTGCCGCCCGGGAGCGCCTGCGCGCGGAAGCCGCCGAGATCGCCGGCCGCTTCCCGGTGCCGGGCGACGGCCGCTCCGCCGACCCCGCCCGCGCCGCCCAGGCCCAGGCTGCCCGCGCCGCCGAGGCCGCCGGGTGAGCTGGATCCCAACGGCGGGCACGCTCGTGCCCATCATCGTGGGCGCGTTCCTCGCCGCTGCCGCGATCGCGCTGCTGTCCACGCCCGTGATCAAGCGCGTCGTCGACCGGCTGCGGATCGTCGACCACCCGGACGAGCGCCGGGTCCATGCCTCGCCGCTGCCGCGCGGCGGTGGCGTTGCCGTCGTGATCGCCTTCCTGCTCGTCGGTGGCGCGGTGATCGTGCTCGGACCGGCGATCCCGGGGATGCCCCTCCCGCGGGGCGCCGACGACGTGGTGCCGCTCAACCTGCTCGGGCTGTTCGGGGGCGCCATCGCGGCCGCGGTGTTCGGAGCGATCGACGATCGCTTCGACCTGCGGGCGCGCTGGCAGTTCCTCGCCCAGATCGGGCTGGCCGCGATCGCCGTCGCGACCGGCATCGTGGTCGAGTCCATCGCCAATCCGTTCGGGAGCGGGAAGCTCGCGTTCCCGGACGTCATCGCGATCGGCTTCACGGTCGTGTGGATCGTCGGGATGATCAACAGCCTGAACTTCATCGACGGCCTCGATGGGCTGTCCACCGGGATCGCGCTGATCGCCGCCGCCGTGCTCGGGTTGCTGAGCCTGACGCAGCAGGTCAACCAGCCCCTCGTCGCCGTGCTGTGCTTCGCCCTCGCGGGAGGCCTCCTGGGCTTCCTGCGCTGGAACTTCCACCCGGCGGTCATCTTCCAGGGCACGGCGGGCGTGATGTTCCTCGGCTACGTGCTCGGCGTGCTCGCGATCCTCGGCCAGGCGAAGGTGATCGCGGCGCTGCTGGTGCTCGCCGTGCCGATCATCGACACGTTCTGGGTGATCGTTCGGCGGCTCTCGTCCGGGAGATCCCCGTTCAGCCCCGATCGCGGCCACATCCACCATCGGCTGCTGGACGTGGGACTTTCGCACCGGGGGACCGTCTTGCTCATCTACGCCGTGTGCGCGACGCTAGGGTTGATGTCGTTGCTCGTGTCAAGCTCGATCGGCGTGCTCGCCTTCGCCGTGGCCCTCGTCGGGTTCGGCGTCGTGGCATTCATGCTGCGCCGTGATCCAGAAGAGGTTCCTTCGTGACCGACGTTCCACCGCCGGACGAATCGCCGAAGGCGAGGCCGCCGCGTGGCCGACCGCGGCCGCAGAAGCCGCTCGCGGCCGAGGCGATCCTCTCTGACGAGGAGGTCGCCCGTCGCGTCGCCGTCGAGGCCGGTACGGCCCCCAAGCCGCCCGTCGAGCGAGCGGCGGTCCGCGCCCCGCGAACCCCCACGCGCCGGACGGAGCGCACTGGGGCGCGCGATTCGCTGCTGCTCATCGGTCTCGTCATCGTCGGCCTCGTCGCTGTCCGCCTGTTCCTGCCCGACGGCCCGCTGACCGCCAGCGCCACCTCGTCGCCGGACGGCGGCGCGACGCAGGCAGCCGTGGCCACCCCATCGGCGGCGGTCATCGAAACGGCGGTGCCCACCGGCGGGCTCATCACGCTCACCCCGACCGCGTTCGTCCCGACGGCGTCCCCGGGGCTCGAGACGGTGCCGCCCGTGACGGGCGCGCCCTCCCTCGCTCCGACGCCGCCGCCCGCACCGACCCCGACCCTCAAGCCGGGCCAGACCCCGCAGCCCACGCCGAGGCCGACGAGGACGCCGACGCCCACGCCGACGGTCGCGCCCACGGTCCGCCCCACTGCGACGCCGCC
>DATAIB010000228.1:0-11633 GCA_036262855.1 Candidatus Limnocylindrales bacterium | reverse complement strand
CGCCGAGCGGCAGAGCTCGAGCAAGAAGGTCGGGTTCGCCGTGCGCGACGAGCCCGCTGCACCCGGAGCCGGCTCCTGAGCGCCGACCCGGGCGCCTCGATCGACCAGCGCCTCGCCGCTGCGGGCCTGCCGCCACTCCCGCGGACCGCCTGGGCCGAGATCGACCTCGACGCACTCACCGCCAACCTGGCGGTGCTGCGTCGCCTCGCCGGACCGGGCACGCCCGTTCACCCCGTCATCAAGGGCAACGCATACGGGCACGGCGTGCTGCCCGTCGCCCGCGCGCTGGTCGCAGCCGGCGCCGATGGGTTCTGCGTCGCGACGTTCGACGAGGCGCTGCGGCTCCGTCGGGCAGGGATCGCGCTGCCGGTGCTCGTCCTGTTCGGGATCCCGGCCGCGCTCGCCGGCGTCGCGGCCGGCGAGGGGATCGCGGTCACGGCCGACGACGCGGCACTGCTGGATGCGCTCCTTGCAGCGCTCCGCGATTCGGCGCCGGATCGACCGCTCGACATCCAGCTCGAGGTGGAGACCGGGCTCGGGCGCGGAGGCTTTCCGTTGAATGCCGTCGTCGCGGCGGCGCGGGCGATCGCGGACGTCGACGGGGCGCGCCTGACGGGGGTGTGGACCCACTTCCAGGCGCCGGAGGACGCGGCGCGAACCAACGCCCAGGTACAGCGCTTCGAAGAAGCAACCGAGACGCTCGCAGCGGCGGGCTTCAACCTGCCGCGGCATGTGGCCGCGAGTGGCGGCCTGGTGCTCGTGGGCGATCTGGGACTCGACGGCGCGCGACCGGGGTTGTCGCTCTACGGGCTCATCCCGGATGACCTGCTGGCGCCCGGAGCCCCGGCGCTGGCGCAGGGCGCGGAGGAGCTCCGACCGGTGCTGTCGCTGCGTGCGCGTCCAGTCCGCGTGCTGGAGGTGCCCGCGGGGTGGGGGATCAGCTACGGCCCGACGTTCACGACGCAGCGACCGTCCCGGATCGCGACTTTGCCGCTCGGCTATGGCGACGGCTGGTCGAGGGCGTTGTCCAACCGGGCAAGCGCGCTCGTGCGAGGAACCCGTGTTCCCCTCGTCGGCAACGTCGCCATGGACGCCGTGATGGCGGACGTGACGGACGTCCCGGGTGTTCCGGTCACGGTTGCCGACGAGTTCGTGCTGATCGGTGAGCAGGGCGGCGATCGGATCACCGCGGCCGAGGTCGCGACGGCGCGCGGCACGAACTCGTGGGAAGTCGTCACCACGCTCTCCGCGCGTCTGCCCCGGGTGTACGATGCCGCCGCCGTTCCGCAGGGCCTCCTGACCCTGACCGGCGACGACAGCGCCGGGAGGTCGTGAGCGTGACCCAGTCCCGCGGCCTCGGTGACGAGCAGCGCGACGAGCTCGTCGAAGAGGTGGCCCGCGAGATCCAGCTGCGCGGCCTCACCGCGTCGGCGGTGCACTTCCTGCAGGCGTCGCGGCCCTACCGGCCGCTGAACTCGAACGCGATGCTCTTCTTCGACCCCATCCTGCACGGGCTCTTCGGGGGCGAGCTGGAGAGCGCCTCGGCGCTCCTGGCCGACGAGGACGGCATCGAGCAGCTGATCGAGCGGCTCGAGGACTTCTCCGAAGAGGCCGGCTGGGACGCCTAGGCCCGCGCAGATCGCGCGCCGCACCGACCGCGCGACGTGCCGAACGGAGGAGAGCCGGTAGGATTTGCGGGTGACGACCGTTCCCCGCGCCCTTCTCGCGATCGACGCCGGCGCCGCCACGACGTCGGTCGCGCTGCTCGGCAAGCCCGCCGATCGATGGCGCCTCCTCGGCTCGATGTCCGCCCCGGCCGGCACGCCACCGGACGCCCTCGCGATCATCCTCGCCGACCGGCTCGTTCGAGCCGACCTCGCGCTGGCGGATCACGTGGGCGTGACCCACAGCTCGGTGGAGGACCTGCCACGCCTTGAAGCGCGCAGCAGCGCGCCCGCCACCCTCGCGGTGCTGGGTGCATCGAAGCGGGCGGTCGACCTCCTGGCCGCCGTCGCCGCGCGCACGCCGTGGCACGTCCGCGCCGCATCGCCCGAGAGCCACGACCCGCGCGAGATGACCGAGCTCGCCCTGCGGCCGGAGATCGCGGCGGTCCTCGTCGGCGCTGGGGATCCGCCCGGCCCGGACGAGCGCGGCTGGCTGGATGACCTCGCGGCCCTCGTCGGCGCGGTGGCTCGCCGCCGGCCCGACATCCGCGTCGTGCTCGCGGGCCCCGTGGCGGCACGGCCCGAATGGGCGGATGGCTTCGGCGAGTCCATCGAGGGCGCCTCCGAACGCGTCTTCACGGCGCCGCCGCTCGGGCTCCGCAGCGGTCCGGACGAGCCGCTCCGCGAGGTCCTCGAGTCACTGATCCCGGACACCACGGACACCCGCCACGGCGCTGTTCGTGCCGTGCTGTCCCTCGCGGATGCGCTCGATCGCCGGGTCGAGGTGCTCGACATCGGGCTCGATGGTGGCCTGCGCGCCATGGCCAGCCCCGGTGTAGCCGACCAGGGCCCGTCGGCAATCGCGGTGCGCACGGCACAGGCAGCGCTCGTGCCCGCCGCGCTGGACGATGCCGCGGTGGATGCGGTCCTGGCCTGGACGACGGGCAGCCTCGATCGTCATCGGATGGGCGACCGCCTGCTCGACCTTCGGGCCCAGCCGTGGGCCGATGCCTCCGGCGAAGGCGCCCGACTCCGTCTCGCGGCCGCGCGCGCCGCACTGGCGCGACTTGCCGCACGTAGCACGGACATCGGCAACCTCGCCAGCCCCGACATCACGATCGTCGCGGGCGGCGCCTTCGCCGTTGCGCCTCCACGGGCGGTGGCGATGGCCGTCGCCGACACGATCCGCCGACCGGGTGCGACCCAGCTCGCGAGCGACCACGCCCGGCTCCTCGGGCCGCTCGGGACGATCGACGACCCGGATGAGCGCCGAGGCCTCGTCGCGGACCTCGCGGACGACCTGCTCGCCCCCCTCGGCAGCCTGCTCGTGGTCGCCGGCGTGCCCGGATCGTTGCGCGGCGCCGCTCGCGCCGGCCGCCTCACGCTCGATGGGGACATCCATGGCCGGCACGATCTTGCGGCCGGTGAGATCTCGTTCATCGACCTCGCGCCGGGCGACCATTCCCTCGCGACCCTGGAGTTCCGCGATGCCGCGCGCATCGGGCACCGGGCGAGGCGGGTTGCCGTGCCCGTGTCGGGCGGCGTGGCCGGGATTGCCGTGGACCTGCGCGACATTCCGTTGCGGCTCCCCGAGCGCCGTGACCGCCGCCGCGCGGCACTTGCCGGCTGGGGCGAGCTCGCCTGGCCCGGAGACGAGCGATGACGAGCGGAACGATGGATCGCGCCCCGGACCTCACCGGCAGGGCGCTCGTCGCACACCGCGAGCTCGCGGCACGCCCGGTGGACATCTTCTTCGCCCTTCGCCCCGGTGATCGGGCGCTGGTGCAGCCGGGCGAAGCCGTGAGCCGGGGCCAGGCAATCATCGAGCGGTATCGCGATGTCCGAACGATCGTGACCGACGTCGCCCCCGGCGGGGACGCGCCGCAGCCCGGCCAGCATCACAGCGAGACGCCCGGGCGCGTACGCCGGAGCGGCGAGCCCGCCGCGAGTGGAGAGCTGCTCTTCCGAAGTGGCGGCCGGTGGCGGCTCGCGGGCGGCGAGCGGCCGGAGCCCGTCGAGGCCCCGTTCGCAGGCGTGGTCCACGACGTCCAGGCCGGCGCCGGGGTCACGATCCGGACCCAGTCCGCCGCCATCCACGGCCGCGCAGTGCTGGCGGGCCCGACGTGGGGACGCCTCCAGGTCGCCACCGACGCCGACGGTGAGCTGCGGGCTCCGCATGTCGACGTCGGCATGGCCGGCTCGATCGTCGTCGCCGGCGCGCGCATCGATGCCGAGGCGCTGACACGCGCCCGCGCGGTCGGGATCCGCGGGATCATCGTCGCCGCGCTCGGGATGAAGGAGCAGCGCGACTTCCTGGCGTCGGAGCGACGCGGCAGCGCGGCGGTCCACGGGCTGCCGCCGTTCGGGATCCTCGTCCTCGATGGCGCCGCCAGACGCCCGATTGCCTCGCCGCTGATGGCGATGTTCGAGCGCCTCGAGGGCCAGATGGTGGCGATCGTGGGCACGCCGCCCGCACTTGTTGTCGACGACCCGTCGATCGAGCTGCCGACGCCGCCGGACGACCTCCTGCGCGTCCGCTCGGGCCCCCTCGCGGGCGCGGAGGGTGCGTGGGCCGGGCTCGCCGGGCCGAGGCGGTTCCCCGCGGGCGTGACGCTCGAAGCGGCGTTCGTGCGGTTCGGCGGCCGGCCGCCGGTGGCGATCCCCATCGGGGATCTCGAGCGCTTTGCCTGACGCGCGCGTGGCGCCCGATGGGGCTGCCGTCGAGGTGACGACCCGGAGCCCGGAACAGACACGCGCGTTGGCCGCGAGCCTGGCGACCGTCGCGGCCCCGGGCGACCTGCTGTGCCTGTGGGGCGAGCTCGGCGCGGGCAAGACCGTGTTCGCGAAGGGATTCGGCGCGGGCCTCGGCGTGACGGACACCATCCTCTCGCCGAGCTTCGTGCTCATGGGCGAGTACGCGGGCCGGCTGCCGCTGTTCCACATCGACCTCTTCCGGCTCGCCTCCGCGACCGACGCGATCGACGGCGGCCTGCTCGATGACCGCCAGTCCACGGGCGTGGTCCTCATCGAGTGGCCGGACCGACTGGCTGACGAGGTGCCGCCGGATCGCCTCGACGTACGCATCGACGGAGGTGGTGACGAGCCGCGATCGATTCGGGTCGAGGCCCACGGGCCGGCCCACCAGCGCTACATGACTGCGGCGGCAGCCGCGGCGGTCGACAGCGGCGGGGCGTCATGACCGCGCCCTGGCTCCTCGCGATCGACACCGCCACGACGCGGATCGTGGTCGCGGTCGGGACGCCCGAGGGCGCGCTCCTCGCCGCCGACGCCTTCGAAGGCCGCTACCGCCACTCGCAGGAGCTGATGCCCGCCGTCGTCCAGATGCTGACGGCCCAGGGCCTTCGCGTTGCGGACCTCGCGGGTATCGTCGTTGGCACGGGGCCTGGCGCCTTCACCGGGCTGCGGGTCGGCATCGCGACCGCCAAGACGCTCGCCCACGAGCTCGAGGTGCCGATCGTGGGGATCGGGACGGACGCGGCCTTGCTCGCAGCCGCTGACCCGGCGACACAAACGCTGTGGCTGCCATCCGGCCCGCGCGACTTCGTCCGCGTTCGACGCGGCGCCGCTCCCGAGGTCGTCCAGGGTGCAGGCCCGGAGGTCATCGAGTCCGGTGACGCCGCCGTCGACCTCGATGGCCGGGCGCCGGCCGCCGCCCTCGAGCGAGGCGCTGCCGCCGTGGAGCAGCTGCCGGCGAGCCTGCTGCGCCTGGGTGCCCAGCGCCTCGCCGCCCGGGACATCGACGATGCCGAGCGGCTCGTGCCGCGGTATGCGAGCCCGCCGCGCGGCATGCCGGCAGAGGATCCCGAGGGAGGTGTCGCGTGGTCGCGCGACCCCCGGTAGCGCTCCGCGTGGAGTCGATGACGTTCGCCGACATCCCGGCGGTCCATGCCATCGAGCGGGAGAGCTTCGCCGTTCCGTGGCCCGACGATGCCTACCGCAGCGAGCTGGCAACGAACCGCCTCGCGAGCTACATCGTGGCGCGCGCCGACGACGCGGTCGTCGGCTTTGCCGGGCTCTGGGTGATGGTGGACGAGGCACACGTCACCACGTTCGCCGTCGACCCGCGATGGCGCCGGCGTGGGATCGGGGAGCGGCTGCTCCTCGGGCTCATCGATATTGCGCTGGCTCGGCGCGCCCGCGAGGCGACGCTCGAGGTGCGGCTGTCCAACGTGCCCGCGCGGCGGCTGTACGAGAAGTTCGGCTTCCGACCGGTCGGGATCCGGCCGCGCTACTACTCGGACAACGGCGAGGACGCCCTGATCATGACGACGGACCCCCTCGACACCCCGGCGCTCCAGGCACGGCTGGCCGCGATCCGGGATGCCCTGGAGGCACGGCCGATCGATGCGGATTCCATCTCCGAGGACCTGCCGCCGCCGTCGGAGTACCGCGGATGAGCGCCGCACGGGCAGGCGGGCCGCTCGTCCTCGCCATCGAATCGTCGTGCGACGAGACCGGCGTGGCGCTCGTCGAGAACGGCAGCCGGATTCTCTCGAACGTGGTGGCGAGCCAGGTCGCGCTCCACGCGCCGGCCGGCGGCATCGTGCCCGAGGTCGCGGCCCGGGCGCACCTTCGCTGGATCCTGCCCGTGCTGGATGCAGCGTGGCAGGGCTCCGGCGCGTCGTGGGATGACGTGGGCGCGGTTGCGGTCACGCGCGGACCGGGCCTCGCGGGCTCGCTCCTCGTGGGCATCAACGTCGCGAAGACGCTCGCGTGGGTCCATGACAAGCCGTTCGTGGGCGTGAACCACCTCGAGGGTCACGTCTACGCAGCGTGGCTGCGGGATCCCGGCCAGGACGAGAAGCCGGACCCGGTGTTCCCGCTCGTTGCGCTCGTGGTTTCTGGCGGGCACACGTTCCTCGTCGAGATGCAGGACCACCTCACGTACCGGCTGCTTGGCAACACGGTTGACGATGCCGCGGGTGAGGCGTTCGACAAGGTCGGGCGGCTGCTCGGGCTCGCGTACCCGGGCGGACCTGCCGTGTCGAAGGCGGCCGATGGCGCTGCGCGGCACGACGCACGCTTCCCGCGTGCCTGGCTCGGCGATTCCTATGACTTCTCCTTCTCAGGGCTCAAGACGGCGGCTCGACGGACGATCGACGCGGCGCGCGCCGACGCCGGGCTTCGCGAACCAGAGGAACCGCTGCCGCACGCGGTCGTCGCCGAGCTCGCCTGGGGGTTCCAGGACTCCGTGACGGACGTGCTCGTTGCGAAGACGATCCGCGCTGCGCGCGCGGCCGGCGCTCGCTCGATCGTCCTGGGCGGCGGCGTGGCTGCCAACTCCGCGCTTCGCACACGTCTGGCGGGGGAGGCGGAATCGCTCGGGGTTCCGCTGATCGTGCCGCGACCTGGCCTGTGCACGGACAACGGGGCCATGATCGGCGCAGCGGGGGCGCGCCGGTTCCTCGCGGGTGATCGCTCCGGGCTTGACCTCGAAGCAACGCCATCCCTGCCGCTCGCGCGGTGAGCGGCGGCCCGCGGCTCGACGCCCTCGAGGTCCGGCGGACCCTGCGCCGCGAAGGGCTGCGCGCCTCCCATGCCCGATCCCAGAACTTCCTCGCCGACCCTGAGGTGCTGCAGGCGATCCTCGACCTCGCCGAGGTGGCCGAGGGCATGCGGGTGCTCGAGATCGGGCCCGGGCTGGGGATCCTGACCGGTGGCCTGCTCGCGGGCGGCGCCAGGGTGACGGCGATCGAGCTGGATCGCGGCCTCGCCGCCTACCTTCGAGGGCAGCTTGGAGAAGCGATTGCCGAGGGGCGGCTGGACCTCATCGAGGGGGACGCGCTGGACCAGGCGCTGCCGGATCTGCTGCCGCCGCCATACCGGGTCGTCGCGAACATCCCGTACCACATCACCAGCCCGATCCTGCACCGCTTCCTCGAGCGCGCGCCGCGCCCCGAGCGGCTGGTCCTGATGGTCCAGGCGGAGGTGGCGGACCGACTTGCCGCAAAGCCGGGCGACATGAGCTACCTCGCCGTATTCGCCCAGTACCACGCGGCCGTGCGCGTGGCCCTGCGGGTGCCACCGGAGGCGTTCGAGCCGGCGCCGAAGGTCGCCTCGGCAGTCGTCGTCATCGAGCCGCGGGCGACGTCCGCGCTCGAGTTCGCGGACGAACAGCGCCTGTGGGGGCTGGTCCAGGCGGGGTTCCGCGAGCGTCGGAAGATGCTGCGCAACGTCCTGGGGCGCCAGCTCCACGCGGGGCCGGACGGCGCGAGCGGGCCGTTCGTCGGCCAGGCACGCGTCGACGCGGCGCTGGCCGCGGCTGGCATCGCCGGTGACCGCCGCCCGCAGACCCTGGGCGTGGACGACTGGATCCGCCTGCTCGGCGTGCTCTCGTGAGCGAGGTCCTGACGCCCGTCGTCCGCGTGGCGCCGGCCAAGCTCAACCTGACACTCGCGGTCGTCGGCCGCCGCCGCGACGGGTTCCACGACCTGCATTCCGTGATGGTCCCGCTCGCGCTGGCGGATCGGCTCAGCTTCGCTCGGGCGGCGGGCCGGAAGGACAGCCTGCACGTGGTCGGGGATCGGTTCGGAACGACGACGCCGGATCCGGCCGGCTTCGGCTCGGTGCTCACCGGGATCGCGGAGGCGCGCCGGGTCGTGGGCCGCGGCGCGGACACGTTCCCGCTCGCGGTGCGGCTGGAGAAGAACATCCCCGTTGCCGCCGGGCTCGCCGGTGGCAGCAGCGACGCCGCGGCGGCGATCGACGGCGCGATCGAGGCCTGGGCCGCGGACGTGGATCGCAGCGGCCGGCTCCGCGCGGCCGCCGCGACCGGATCGGACGTGCCGTTCTTCCTGGCCGGCGGACCCGCCCTTGTCGAAGGGCGGGGCGAGAAGGTGACGCCCCTGGCGGGGATCAAAGGCACCGCGCCGGGGGTGCTGCTGGTGACGCCGGCCGTGCCGAAGTCCACGCAGCAGGCGTTCAAGGTGTTCGACACGGACCCTGCTGCCGCGCCCGGCTTCCGCGGCAGCACGCGCCTGAGCTCGGAGCACCTCGCGCAGGAGCTGGGTCCCACGTACACGCCGATGGACGCGCAGGCCCTGGCGAGCCGCGCGGGCGTGTTCGCCGTCTCCAACGACCTCGCGAAGGCCGCGGACATCATCGTGCCCGGGCTGCGGGACTTGCGGCGCGCGCTCACGAGGCTCCTGGGCGTCCCGGTGGGCCTCTCCGGCTCCGGTCCGACGCTGTGGGCGCTCTATCCTTCGCTGGATGGCGCGGAGTCCGCGGCGGCGAGGGTTCGAGGAGAGCTCGCCGCCGGGCTGCTCGATGCGCCGGGTACGCAACCGCCGTTCGTCGCCGCGACCACCATCGTCAGCCCACCCGATCCCGCGAGGAGGACCGAATGACCCGTCGAGCCATAGCCACGGGCAACGCGCCGGGCGCCGTCGCGTCGTACAGCCAGGCGATCGCGACCGACAACCTGCTGTTCTGCGCCGGGCAGATCGGGCTCGATCCGGCCACCGGCGAGCTCGCCGACGGCTTCGATGCCCAGGCCGAGCAGGTCCTGAAGAACCTGACCGCGGTGCTCGATGCCGCCGGCTGCACCTGGGATGACGTGGTCAAGACGACCTGCTTCCTCGCCGACATCAACGACTTCGCGGCGTTCAACGCGGTCTACGGGCGGTTCATGCCCGACCCGCCGCCGGCCCGCTCCACCTTCGCGGTCGCGGCGCTGCCGAAGGGCGCGCGGGTCGAGATCGAGGCAGTTGCGGTCCTCTCCAAGGGCTGACGACGTTTGACGCTCCCGGCAACCCCCATGACAATCCCCGCGTGACCCCGTCACGTGCCGAGCCGTCCGTGAGGACGGCTGCGGTCGTCCTCGCTGCGGGCCTCGGGACCCGCATGCGCTCGAAGACCCCGAAGATCCTCCACCCGCTGTGCGGGCGGCCGATGCTCGCCTACGTGCTCGACGCCTGGGATGGGGCCGCCGCCGACATCGGACCAGCGGCCGCGCCGGTGGTGGTCTTCTCCCCGGCGACGGAGGCAATTCGCGACGTCGTCGGTGACCGCGGGGAGATGGCGCTCCAGGAGGTGCCGCGTGGGACCGGCGACGCAGTTCGCGCCGCGCTGGACCACGTCGCGGCCGACGCCACGGAGCTCGTCGTGCTCTCGGGCGACGTCCCGCTGATCGCCCCCGAGCAGCTCGTGGCGATCGTCGAGCAGCGCCGCCTGGACGACGCGGCCATCACCCTCGCGTCGGTCTATGCCGCCGATCCCGGCGAGCTCGGACGCGTCGTCCGGAGCGAGTTCGGCTCGGTCGAGCGGATCGTCGAGGCGCGCGATGCGACCGGCGAGGAGCTCGAGACCAACGAGGTGAACGCCGGCATCTACGCATTCGACGCGGCATGGCTGCGTCGTCGCATCGGCGCGCTCCAGCCCTCGAAGTCGAACAACGAGCTCTACCTGACCGACCTTGTCGCGCTCGCGCGGGAGGACGGCCGGATCGTCAGCGCGGTCGGGTTCGAGGACGACGGCACGCTCGACGGCATCAACGATCGCAGCCAGCTCGCGCAGGCGGAGTGGGCGCTCCGCGTGCGTATCAACGAGTCCTACATGCGCGCCGGTGTCACGATGCGCGATCCCTCAACGGTCTACATCGACTGGGGCGTCGAGATCGGGGAGGACGTCACGCTCGACCCGGGCGTGCTCCTCAAGGGCGCGACGTCGATCGGCGAGGGGAGCCTGATCGGGCCGGACACGACGATCGTCGACTCGACGATCGGGCGCGACTGCGCCGTGCGCCGGAGCGTCGTCGAGCAGTCGACGGTCGAGGACGGTGCGTCCGTAGGTCCATACAGCCACCTGCGGCCCAACAGCCACGTCGGGCCCGACGCCGAGATCGGCAACTTCGCCGAGGTGAAGAACTCGCGCCTCGGCGCCCGAGTGAAGCAGCACCACATGAGCTACCTCGGCGACGCGGACATCGGCGCCGGCACGAACGTGGGCGCGGGCACCATCACCGCGAACTGGGACGGGCGCGTGAAGAACCGCACGCTGGTGGGCGAGAAAGCGTTCCTGGGCGTCGACACGATGCTCGTGGCGCCGGTAGAGATCGGCGAAGGCGCCAAGACCGGTGCCGGCGCCGTCGTCACGAAGGACGTGCCGGCGGGCAAGCTCGCCGTGGGGGTGCCGGCGCGGATCCGCGAGCCGCGCATCCGCGTCGACGCCGAGGAGACTCACTCGTGAGCTTCCCGCTCGGCGAGATCCTGTTCCTGGTCTTCCTGACGTTCCTCGAGGCGTTCTTCGTGGCCGCGGAGATCGCCCTGGTGTCCGTTCGCCGCAGCCGGATCGACCAGCTGGTCGAGGAAGGCCGCGCCAGCGCGCGTCGCGTCCGGCGGCTCATCGACGATCCGGGCCGGTTCCTCGCGGTCTCGCAGCTCGGCCTCACGTTCATCGGCTTCTTCGCGTCCGCCTTTGCGGCCGTCAGCATCACCAAGAGCATGGAATCGCTGCTCACCGGCTTCGGCATGGAGGTGACGCTTGCCGAGAACCTGTCGCTGCTGTTCGTGACGATCATCCTTGCGCTGTTCACGATCGTGTTCGCGGAGCTCATCCCGAAGTCGATCGCGCTTGCGGCGCCGGAGCGGTTCGCGCTCGTCCTGTCGCGCCCGATCGACCTCCTGATCCGCCTGTTCGGCCCCATCGTGTCGATCCTCAACGGCATCACGCGCTGGGTGGCCCGGTCGCTGGGCGTCGACATGAACCAGGAAGCCCAGATCAGCGCCGACGAGCTTCGCCTGATCGTCGAGCGCGGCGGGGAGCAGGGCGTCCTCGAGGCCGAGGAAGAGCAGATGATCAACGCGGTCATCGAGCTCGGCGAGCGCCGCGTGCACGAGGTCATGGTCCCGCGCGTCGCGATCGCGGGGCTCGCTGCCGACGCGAGCCTGGAGGACGCGATTGACCTCGTCGTCGACGTCGGGCACTCCCGCATCCCGGTCTACCGCGACT
>DATAIB010000227.1:0-3416 GCA_036262855.1 Candidatus Limnocylindrales bacterium | reverse complement strand
GCGAGGTCGAGCCGTCGTAGAGCGCCCGCAGCCGCTTGTAGAGGTGGTGGGTGAACCAGATGTCGCTCCGGCAGTCGCCGGGGGACTCGACCGCCTTGTCGTGCCACTGGAGCAGCCGCTGCGTGTTGGTGAACGAGCCGTCGATCTCCGGCACCGTCGACGACGGCAGGAAGAAGACCTCGGTCTGGATCGCCGCCGGGTCCTTCACGTCCGGCGCGCGCCAGAACTCGGCGGTCTCGGTCATGAAGATGTCGCGCACCACCATCCACTCGAGGTTCGCGAGGCCGGCGCGCTGATAGATCGCGTTCTGTCCGCCGACGGCGGGGTTCTGTCCGATCGCCATGAACCCCTTCACGACGCCCTCGTGCATCGCGACGAACATCGGCATGTGCGAGTGGTCCCCGACGTTCTTCGGCAGGAATTGATAGCCCCACTCGTTGTCGGGTCGCGCGGCGTCGCCGTACCACGCCTTGAGGAACGAGACCATGTACTTCCGGCCGTTCGCCCACCAGCCCGTCGTCGGCATCTCGCGGCGGAGCCAGCCCTCGAGCGTATCGTGGTCGGGAATCTGCGCCGAGGGAGCGGTGAGGTAGCCGGGCAGCAGGTTGTAGAGCGTCGCGATGTCGGTCGAGCCCTGGATCGTCGCGTGTCCGCGCAGGGCCATGATCCCGCCGCCGGGCCGGCCGATGTTCCCGAGGAGCGCCTGCACGATCCCGGCGGTGCGGATGTACTGCACGCCGACGGTGTGCTGCGTCCAGCCGACCGCGTACGCGAACGCCGAGGTGCGCTCGCGCCCGGAGTTGTCGCAGAGCGCCTTCGCGACCGAGGTGAACTCCTCCGCGGTGCAGCCGCAGATGTTCGCGACCGCCTCCGGCGTGTAGCGGGCGTAGTGGCGCTTGAGGATCTGGAAGACGCAGTGCGGATCCTTTAGCGTGGGGTCGGTCCGCGGCGGATGGCGCTGCAGATCCATCCCCGGATTCCCCTCCTTGCTGTGCGGCTCGTTCGCGGACTTGGCGCCGCCGCCCATGTTCGGCGTCCCCGCCGCGGTGCCGGCGTAGGCCCACGACGTCGTGTCGTACTTCCGGCCTTCGGGATCGTAGCCCGAGAAGAGGCCGTCGAGATCCTCGGTGTCCTGGTAATCGGGCGAGACGATCGTCGCCGCGTTGGTGTAGGCGGTGACGTACTCCCGGAACCAGCGGTCGTTCGCGATGATGTAGTTGACGAGCCCGCCCAGGAAGGCGATGTCGCTGCCGGACCGGATCGCGACGTGCTGGTCCGCCATGGCGCTCGTCCGGGTGAAGCGCGGGTCCACGTGGATGATCTTCGCGCCGCGCTCCTTCGCCTTCATCACCCAGCGGAACCCGACCGGGTGACACTCGGCGAAGTTGGAGCCCATGATGACGATGCAGTCGGCGTTCTGGAGATCCTGCTGGAACGTCGTGGCGCCGCCCCTACCGAACGAGACCCCCAGACCGGGGACCGTGGAGGAGTGTCATATCCTCGCCTGGTTCTCGATGAACACGCCCCCGAGCCCGCGCCACAGCTTCGCCTGGACGTAGTTCCACTCGTTGTCGAGCGTGGCACCGCCGAGCGAGGCGAGGCCCAACGTGTTGTTCACGGTGACCGTCCGCCCGTCCACCGTCGCGGTGGCCTGGAAAGTCTCGTCCCGGGTCTTCTTCACGAGCCGCGCGATGCGGTCCATCGCGTCGTCGAGCGCGATCGGCTCCCACTGCGTGCCCCCCGGCTTCCGGTGCAGGCACTTCGTCTGCCGATCGGGATTGACGGTGAGCTGGAAGCTCGCGGCGCCTTTGGGGCAGAGATTGCCGCGGGAGATCGGGCTGTCGGGATTGCCTTCGACGTTGACGAGCCGGCCGTCGCGCACGTGGAGCAGCTGGGCGCATCCGACCGCGCAGTAGGGGCAGATCGACGGCACGACCTTCGTCTCGCGCAGCTTCCAGCCGAGCGGCGTCGTCGCGGCCCGCACCGTCTCGGGATCGGCGCCGAGCGCCGTGACGGCACCGAGCGCGGTACCGGCGCCTAGTCCGGCGCGGGCGAGGAACTGGCGGCGGGAGAGCGGCGGCATGTGCGTGGCCCCCGGTCGGTGGATCGCGTCGGGCAGCGGAAGATGCCCACCTTGCGAAGCTAGCGTACCCGCGCCCCGCGCATGTGACTCGCATCACACTGGTGGCGGCACCGGCGGCACCGGCGGCACCGGCGGCACCGGCGGCGCACCGGCGGCGCACCGGCGTCGCACCGGCGTTACCGTACGCGGAATTGGCGGCCGTCGTCCGCAAGCGCGCCGCCGGAACGGCCCCGGGCCGAGCCGAAGCGGTGACGACCGCTGCCGGGCCAAGGACGCCGACGTAAGAGCCGATGCCGAGCTGTCGGTCGGCGTGAGCGCGGACGATCGGGTCTGGCGCGCCGGGCGGCGGAATCACGCCGGCGGCTGCCTCACCACCCTTCCGCGACGGCTCGGACGATCGCGCCGAGCGAACGCACGTCCCGCAAGTCGACGACCTCGGCGGGAGAGTGCGAGTAGCGGAGCGGCCAGCCGATCGGCACGTCCGGGACGCCGAACTCGGCGAACACCGAGCCGTCGTTCCCGCCACCGGTCGTGCCGACCTGGAGCGGGATCCCGCTCCGGCGGGCGAGCGCCACGAGCGAGTCCACGTCCGCCGGCGGCGTGGCGCTGCTGCCGTCGAGCGCCCGGGCGACGGGACCGGCGCCGACGGGCGCGAGCGCGAACGTCTTGGGATCGAGCGGTGCGTCGGCGGAGACGAAGGTGTCGATCGCGTGCACCCGCGCGGCGTGGAGGCCGAGCTCGTGCGCCACCGCCTGCGCGCCCTCGAGCCCGATCTCCTCCCGCACGCTGAAGACGAAGAGCACCGCGTGCCGAAGCTTCGAGCGGTCGAGGTGCCGCAGGGCGAGGAGCAGCGCGGTGCAGCCCACCCGGTCGTCCATCGAGCGGCCCGTCGCGCGGGTGCCGGCGAGCGGAGCGTACTCCTTCGGCATGGTGACCGTGGCGCCGGCCGTGACGCCTAACGATTCCGCGGCGGCGCGGCTCGATGCCCCGACGTCCACCCGGAGCACGGGCGGCGTCCGGTGGGTGTCGGGGCCGACCGAATCACGGGGGACGAAGACGCCGGGCACGGTGCTCGCGCCGACATGGACCAGCGCGGGCCGGCCCTCGTAGAGCGAGGGGTAGAAGCCGCCCTGCCGGGAGAGCTCGAGCGTGCCGTCCTCGCGCACCGCCGTCACCGTGAAGCCGATTTCGTCCATGTGCGCGACGAAGACGACGAGCGGCTCTCCGCTGCCCGCGCGGACGAGCAGGTTGCCGGCGGTGTCGGTCTCGCTCCGCGCCCACGCCGGGAGCTCGCGGGCGATCGCGGCGCGCACCGGACCCTCGGAGCCGGAGA
>DATAIB010000226.1:0-2231 GCA_036262855.1 Candidatus Limnocylindrales bacterium | reverse complement strand
ACGCCGAAGAAGTAGATCGCGAGCGACACCATGTAGAACCCGGCGTTCAGGAGGAACGCGCCCTGGTGGAGCGTCTCGAACAGCTTCGGCGCGACGATGAACCCGGCGCCGATGCCCGCCAGGGTCGCCGCCTCGAAGCGTGCCGCCGCCTTGCCGCGCAGCACCTCCGAACCGGCGGTCGCGATCGCGATGTACCCGAGGATCGATGGCACGGACGCCGCCGTCGAGGAACCCTCGAGGAGTCGCGTGACCCCCAGGATCACGATGTTGCCCGTCAGCGCGGTGATGACGACGGCGATCGCGCCGAAGATCGGGCCCCAGAGCATCACCCGGTGGTGGCCGATCCGGTCCGACAGGACGCCGAACAGCGGCGAGAGCACGAGCTCGGCGAGGTAGAAGGTCGCCGCCATGACGCCCACGGTCAGCGCGTCGACCGGCGGCGCCTCGGGGTGGTAGTCGGGGAGCTTCGCGAGGTACGTCGCGAGCATCGCACCGGTGAGGCCCGTGCTGAAGCGGAGCGTGAACGTGCCTGCGAGCACGGACCACAGGGATCGATCCATCTGCGGCAGGGTACCGGTCGCCGTCGGCGTGCCGCCCCACAGGCCCGCGACGGGCTTCCCGCGGCCCGTATCATCCCGGCACCGTTGAGGGCAGCGGACGCCGCGCAGCGGCACCGTTCAGGGCAGCGAGGGATGGAGGGCTACCCGTGAGCCGTATCGCCGTCGTCACCGATTCCGCGTCCGACCTCGATCCTGCGCGGGCGGCCGCGCTCGGCATCCAGATCGTGCCGCTCATCGTCAACTTCGGGTCGGAGGCGTTCTCCGCGGGCGTCAATCTCTCGACCGACGAGTTCTGGACCCGCATGAAGACGCCGGGCACGCCGTTCCCGACCACCGCCGCGTGCAGCCCGGGTGACTTCCAGCTCGCGTACCAGAAGGCGTTCGACGAGGGCGCCGAGGGCATCGTCTCGGTCCACGTCGCCGGCACGCTCTCGGGCACGATCAAGGCGGCCGAGATCGGCCGGGCGATGTTCAAGGACAGGGAGATCTACGTCGTCGACTCGATGTCCGCGTCGATGGGCGAGGGGATGCTGGCCGAGATGGCGGTCGAGATGGGCGCCGCGGGCGCGTCGGCGAAGGAGATCGCCGAGACCCTCGAGCGGCGGCGCAACGACCTCCAGGTCTACCTGGCGCTCGAGACGCTCGAGTACCTCAAGCGCGGCGGCCGCATCTCCGGCGCGCAGGCAGCGATCGGCACGCTGCTGTCGGTGAAGCCGATCATCGAGATCAAGGACGGCAAGGTGGAAACCGCGGAGCGCGTTCGAACGCGGGGCAAGGCGCGCGAGAAGCTCATCGAGCTGTTCGCGGTCGCGCCGATGGATCGGCTGTCGATCCTCCATACGACCGATGCAGACGTCACC
Source organism: Candidatus Limnocylindrales bacterium (assembly GCA_036262855.1). Taxonomy (GTDB): domain Bacteria; phylum Chloroflexota; class Limnocylindria; order Limnocylindrales; family CSP1-4; genus UBA5189. The sequence continues at coordinate 811 of DATAIB010000226.1, read as the reverse complement.
GAGTTCGAGTCGGCGCTCATCGCTGCGATCCCCGGCGGGCTCGATCCGTCGAAGGTGACGGTCGACCTCGTTGGGCCGTCGGTGGGGCCGCATCTCGGTCCCGGCTGCGTCGGCGCGGTCGCGCTGTACAGGGAGGGCGCTCGGCCCGCGGCGCCCGCGGCACCCGCTGCACCCGCGGCGTAGCGTCCCGAGCCACGGTCGCGCGGAGGCCCGCGCCCGCTGGTGACCCCCGCGCCCCCGGGGAGGCCATCGCCGCGACGAGCGGCACGGGGCGGCGGGACCTTCGGCCCGTCGGCAAGGTCGAAAGGTTGCAGTACGGTTGCGGCACGGTTGCGAGAGCAGGCCGGCGATCCCGTCGCGCCGCTATACTCGCCGCCACGAACGGCCAGAGGCCAGTCGACCCATGCCTACCGCATCCCGCATCGAGGACCTCGACACTCCCATGACCACCGAAAAGGCTGCCGACAAGTCCGCCGCCCCCCACATCAACCCGTGGCAGGTCGCGCAGCAGCAGTTCGACCTCGCCGCCGAGCGCCTGAACCTCGATGAGGGCATGCGCCGCGTCCTCCGCGAGCCCCGCCGCGAGCTGACGGTCCACTTCCCCGTGAAGATGGACGACGGCTCGGTCCGCGTGTTCACCGGGTATCGCGTGCAGCACAACCTCGGGCGTGGCCCGGCCAAGGGCGGCATCCGCTACCACCAGGACGTGAGCATCGACGAGGTGAAGGCCCTCGCGATGTGGATGACCTGGAAGTGCGCGGTCGTGGGCATCCCGTACGGCGGCGGCAAGGGCGGCGTCATCGTCGACCCG
>DATAIB010000225.1:0-1856 GCA_036262855.1 Candidatus Limnocylindrales bacterium | reverse complement strand
GAGGTCGAGGGCCTGGCCGCCTCGGTCCCGGACACGGGCGGCGTGTTCCTGGTCCCTGCGTTCACCGGCCTCGGCGCGCCATGGTGGGATCCGGACGCGCGCGGCACGATCACCGGCATCACCCGCGGCACGACTCGCGCGCACATCGCCCGTGCCACGCTCGAGTCGATCGCATTCCAGGTCGCGGACGTGCTGACCGCGATGAACGCCGACGCGGGCGGCGCGCTGGACGTGCTCAGGGTCGACGGGGGAGCGGCGGCGAATGACCTCCTCCTCCAGCTGCAGGCGGACCTGCTCGGCGTCCCGGTCGAACGCCCGGTCGTCGGCGAGACGACCGCCCTCGGCGCGGCGTACCTCGCCGGCCTCGCGGCCGGCCACTGGAGCTCGCCCGACGAGATCGCGTCGAACTGGGCGCTCGATCGCCGCTTCGAGCCCTCGATGTCCGCCGATCAACGTGCGTCGATGACCGACGGCTGGCACCGCGCAGTCGAACGCGCTCGAGGCTGACGCCGACCGCAATGAATTCAGGGGTATGCAGATTTCTGAGAGTGGTCTATTCTTCGGGCCGCCCAATGTCACGGCACGGCCGTGACGGCAAATATTCGTCGACTACCTCGAAACCGGACTCCTCTCACGGCTGACGCGAGAACCCGAATCGGGATCGCGGTGGCCGAATCGAGAGGAGTTCTTTTGTACAGCGACAAGACCCTGACGTGTGCGGATTGCGGACAGCAGTTCGTGTTCACCGCATCCGAACAGGATTTCTACGCACAGCGTGGCTTCACCGAGCCGCGCCGTTGCCCGACTGACCGAGCCGCCCGCAAGGCCGCACGCCAGTCGAGCGGTGCCGGCTATTCGTCCGGCTACGGCGACTCGGGCAGCTACGGCGGCGGCGGTGGCTACAGCTCCGGCGGTGGCTACAGCTCCGGCGGCGGTGGCGGCGGCTACGACCGCGGCCCGCGCGAGATGTTCGCGGCCACCTGCTCGAACTGCGGCAACGAGGCCAAGGTCCCGTTCCGCCCGACGAGCGGCAAGCCCGTCTACTGCTCAGACTGCTTCCGCACGATGCGGGGCTAGGGCAAACCCTTCAACACTCTCTAGCACTCCTCTCGGCACGCGGATCGCACGAAGATCCGCGGAACCAGAGCCAGTACCAGGAAGCCCGGGTCGTCAGCCGATCCGGGTTTTCGATTCCCAGGAGGTTCCCATGCCGAGCGTGATTCCGATGCTCGCCTACGCGGACGGACCAGCCGCGATGGACTGGCTGATCGAAGCGTTCGGGTTCACGGAGCGCGAGCGCTGGATCGGGGATGACGGGCTGCTGAGCCACGGCGAGCTCCGAGCGGGGGCGGACGGCAGGATCTTCCTTGCAACGCCGTCGCCTGCCTACGAAGGCCCGAAGCGGCATCGCGAGCACTGCGCGGAAGCCGCCGCGTGGCAGCAGGTGCCGTACGTCGTCGACGGCGTGATGGTCGCGGTGGATGACCTGGACGCCCATCTCGAACATGCCCGCGCCGCGGGCGCCCGCATCCTCTCCGAGATCGAAGATCCCGGCCTCGGCTTCCGCGAGTACCGCGCGGAGGACCCCGAGGGCCACCGCTGGATGTTTACCGGGAAGTAGTCGTCCCCTCGTCCACGAGCGGCACATCCACCAGGTGCTCGGACAGGAACCAGACCTGGAGCTCGTTCCGACGCAGGACGTCGCTCATGAGGATGTCGTTCGAGCCCCAGTCCTTGTTCTTCTCGGTCGCGTCGATGCCGTCGCGGACCGCCTCGATGATGGTCTCGTGGGCGTCGAGCAGGCGGCTGATCATGACCGGCACGTCCTCGCTCCCGTTCGGCGGTCGCTCGATCCG
>DATAIB010000224.1:0-2179 GCA_036262855.1 Candidatus Limnocylindrales bacterium | reverse complement strand
GGACAAGCAGTACGACCTGATCATCTTCGCGCTGCCCGACTCGCTGACCCTCGTGAGCTCCACCGCCAACATCCGCCTCGAATCGTTCCTGTTCACCCAGCAGGCGTTCGAATCCGTCAAGGCGCACCTCGCGCCGGGCGGCGTCTTCGTCCTCTACAACTACTACCGCGAGGAATGGCTGATCGCAAAGATCGACCAGATGCTCGCCTCGACGTTCGATTCGCCGCCCATCCTGCGCGTCTTCAACAACCGCATGGCGATCTTCGCGGCGGGCCCCCAGATCGATGCGCTCAATGGCGGACCTCCGCCGGCCGACTCCGCCGACAAGGTCCCGGACGTCGGCGACCCGACCCCGAAGCCCGCCACCGACGACTGGCCGTTCCTGTACCTGCGAACCCCGTTCATCGCGGACCACTACCTCGCCGCGATCGGCTTCGCGTTCGTCATCGCGCTGTTCGGCATCCTGGGGGCGGCCCGCCTGGGCGGCACGCAGACTCGCCGCTTCTCACCGCACTTCTTCGTCCTCGGCTCTGCGTTCCTGCTGCTCGAGACGCGCTCGCTGGTGTCGTTCTCGCTGCTCTTCGGGTCCACGTGGCTCGTGAACGCCCTCGCCTTCTTCGCGATCCTCGCCTCCGTGCTGGCAGCGATCTTCGTGAACGCGCGCCTCCAGATCCGGCGGGCCGGGATCCTCTACGGCCTGCTGTTCGTGGCGCTGCTGGTGGCGTTCGTGCTGCCGCCGGAGTCACTGCTGATCGACCCGCCGTGGCTGCGGTACCTGCTCGCCGGGCTCGTCGCGTTCGCGCCGGTGTTCCTCGCCAACCTCGTGTTCACGTATTCGTTCCGGGACACACGGACCGCCGACATGGCGTTCGCGTCAAACCTCCTCGGAGCGATGGCCGGCGGCGCGCTGGAATACGTGGCGCTGCTGACGGGCTACCGGGTGCTGCTGATCATCGTCGCCGCGCTGTACCTCCTCGCCTGGCTGTTCGCCACGCGCTGGCGCCGCCTCGCGGACGTCGACCTGGCCCCTGAGAGCCGCGAGGAATGGGCCGGCGAGGAAGAGGCAGCGACCGTCTGACGCCGCCGGGCGCGGATCGGCGCGCCGGCTCGGGACGACCCGGTACGAATGGGCGGGTGCTCGGATGCACCAGCCGCGCATTACAATCCGCGCCGAAACGAGCGAGATCCTGCCCACTCGCCCCGATCGATTGGTCGCCGACCGACGGCACGAGCAGCGAGGGATCCGCGATTCACCGGCCGCTTCACTCCAATCGGCACGTTGCCGCGCTGCTGTCCTCCGTGTGGCCCGGCCTGGGCCAGCTCGCACTGGGCGCACGGCGCGTCGGGTGGCTCCTCGCGGCGCCGCCGCTCATCCTGCTCGGCATCGTCGTCATCGCACTGGCGACCCGGGACCGGATCGCGCTGCTCGCGCTGTTCCTCGATCCGAATGTGATCGGCCTCCTCCTGTCCTTCCAGGTCCTCATCCTCGTCTGGCGGCTGCTCGCGGTCGGCGATGCGTTCCGGCGCGGCCAGGGCGCGGCGGCGGGCGCTGGATCCGCGCTCACCGCGATCGCGCTCGTCTTCGTGCTCGTGCCCAGCGCGTTCGCGGGCTACCTGACCGAGGTGGCGCGCGAGGCGGCGCAGACCGTGTTCGCACCGAGTGACGGCGCGTGGAACCCGGCCGGCATGAGCAGCGACGACCACGACATCGACTTCGGCACGCTGCCCCCGGCTACCGCCGGCCCGATCGCGACCGAGCCGCCTGCGCTCGGGCGGTTCACGGTGCTCCTGATCGGCGCCGATTCAGGACCGGATCGAAGCCACGCGCTCACGGACACGATGATCGTCGCGTCGCTGGACCCGGTGCTCCACACCGTCTCGATGGTCTCGGTCCCCCGCGACCTGGTGGATGCACCGCTGCCCGACGGGCGCACGTTCCACCCGAAGCTCAACGAGCTCATGTCGTACGTAAACAGGTTCCCGGCCAAGTTCCCGGGCGCGGCGTCCGGGGAGGCGGTGCTCGCGTCCTCGCTCGGGCTGCTGCTGAACGTGCAGATCGACGGCTGGGCGCAGGTGAACCTGCCCGGGTTCGTCAAGGTGATCGATGCGATCGGCGGGGTCGACGTCACCGTCCGCGACGCCCTGTGCGATTACCGCTACCGCGAGTACGGCTATCCGA
>DATAIB010000223.1:0-5466 GCA_036262855.1 Candidatus Limnocylindrales bacterium | reverse complement strand
AGGTGCGAGCGGGCGGCCCGGAGGTCATCGCGGGCCGCCCGCCGAGAGGAGGAGCGAGGTCAGGTCAGCTGTTCCAGGCCGCCTGGATCTCCGCCTGGAGGGCGGCGAACTCGGCATCCATGTTCAGGCCCGGCGTGGTGGTCCACTTGGTCCGGTACTTGATGAGGATGTCGAGGGTCTTGTTGTACTGCGGCATCGGCGACTCGAAGTTCGGGATGTCCGCGTGGCCGAGGCTGTCCTTGGCGACCTGCCAGTCCACCTTGGCCGGGAAGCCCTCGGACTTGCCGAGCTGCTCCAGGAAGGCGTCCTGCTTGTCAGGCCGGGCGGGCATGCCGCCGTAGATGTTGAGCAGCGTGTCCGACGCGTCGCCCAGCAGGTACGTGAGCGCCGCGAACGCCGTGTCGGGGTTCTTGGAATGCTTCGGGATCGCGAAGGAGTCCGCGTTGAGCGGCGCGGTCGCGACGCCGTTGTACGCCGGGATCGCAGCGAGGTCCCAGTCCGTGCCGGCGTTCGCGACGCCGTACGTGGTCCACAGGAAGTTCTCGCTCATGGCCACGTTGCCGGAGAAGAACGCGTACTCGCCGCCACCGAACTTGTCGGACTGGAAGACGGCGTCGGTCATGATGAAGTGGTCCGTCCACATGCCATCGTAGAAGTACTTCCACGCCACCTTCCACGCATCCGGGATCGTGGCGGTCTTGCCGTCCGAGCCCACGAGGGTGCCCGGCGCCCAGTAGGCGGCCAGGCCGCGAAGGTCATCGCGCTGCGGCTCGAAGCCGTACTGGACGATGTTCTTGGGATCGAACCCTGCCTGGGTCGCGTCCTTGCCGTTCTTGTCGACGGTGAGGATGAGCGCGATCTTCTTGAGGGTGTCGTAGTTCCACTCGACCTGCGAGCCGTCCGGCATCGTGTACTTGTCGCCGTACTTGTGCGGGGGCTCGGCGAGGCCGGCCTCCGTGAACATGTCCTTCTTGTACCAGAGGACCGAGGGGTAGACGTCGAACGGGATGCCGATCTGGCCGTCCGCCGACTTGTAGAAGTCCACGCTGGACTGCGCGAACTGGGTCAGGTCGTAGTTCGACTTCGTGATGTACGGGGCGAGGTCCAGCCACTGGCCCTCGAACGCGTTGAAGCCGCCGAAGCCGTTCGGGCCGACGATGTCCGGGGCGTTGCCGCCGCCCAGCTGCGTCGACAGCGTGTCGCGCGCCTGGTCGTAGGTGACCGCCTCGAACTTGAGCGTGCTGCCGGGCGCCTTCTTGGAGAAGTCGGCGGCGACCTGGTTCTCGACCGGCACCTGGGTCGCGTCCTGGCCCGTGCCGAGGCAGCAGTACCAGCGCAGGTCGGCGGGCGGGAACGAGAACGGCGTGAGCGTCGCCTCGGCCGCCTGCGTGGCCGCAGTCGTCGCTGCGGGCTGGGTCGCGCCGCTGCCGGTCGCAGCCGGCGACGCGGTGTTGCCGCTGCAGGCCGAGGCGACGATCGCCACGGTCGCCAGCAGCCCGGTGATGCGGGATCTCGAGTGCACGAGCGCCTCCTCTCGATCAGCCGGCGAGCGCCGGCCCTGCTTCCCGGATCCGGCTCATGCCGGACCGGACGTGGACCCGTTCGACGTAGTAGCGAGTCCGATCCCCGCGGACGAACGTCCGCCCGAACTCCACCGGCGTGTCATCCCGGGTGAATGCGACGCCCTCCACGAGCAGCGCCAGACTCCGCGGTTCGAGCCCGAGGAGGCGAGCCTCGCGGGCCGGGAGGAGCACCGGCTCGAGAGCCTCCCGGGCACGAACGACGGGCGTTCCGTACCGCTCGGTGAGGACGTCGTACAGGGATTGATGCTCGAGGTCGCTGGCCAGCAGGCCCGGGAATCGCTCCGCGGGCAGGTGGACCATCTCGAGCAGCAGGGGCTCACCGCCGGCGAGGCGGAGCCGTTCCAGGTACAGGGTGGGGGAGCCCACCTCGAGCGAGAGCGCGGCGGCCACGGATTCCACGGCCGCCTCCGGCCGGGCGGCAAGCAGCCGCGTCTCCGGATCCAGGCCCCGGCGCTGCATCTCCTCGGTGAACGACAGGGCCGCACCGATGTCGCGATCCAGGCGCGGCGGGAGCACGAACGTGCCGCGGCCCCGGTGGCGCTGCAGCAGGCCCTCGCGTGACAGCTCGTCCAGGGCGCGCCGGATGGTGATCAGGCTGCAGCCGTACCGGCGCGCCAGCTCGCGCTCGGGCGGCAGGCGGTCGCCGGGTGGGTGCTCGCCGGAATCCATGGCCGCTTTCAGGTCAAGATAGACCTGGTGATGCAGCGGAACAGGACCGAGCTCGAGCCGGTAGCGCGCCACGGGTCGCTGGTCTCCTCCTCGACCTGGACGTTGCCGCGGTGGACGGTGCCCCTTGTATCTCGTGCGAGAGTTGATAACGTTATAAGCAATCGACCCGATGTCAAGACCGATCTGAAGACCCGAAAGCGAGGCGGCGGTTGGGCGTGAAGCTCGCGGTGGTCGGCGGCGGCAGCACGTACACGCCGGAGCTGATCGATGGGATCGCACGGCGCGCGGACCGGCTGCCGGTCGAGGAGCTCGTCCTGCTCGACATCGACCCGGAGCGGCTCGAGATCGTCGGCGGGCTCGCGGGCCGCATGCTCCGGCGGATGGAATGGCCGGGCCGGCTCACCCTCACGAGCGACACGGACGCCGCCATCGACGGCGCGAGCTTCGTGCTCATCCAGCTGCGCGTCGGCGGTCAGGCCGCGCGCCTCGTCGACGAGACGCTGCCGCCAAGGTTCGGGACGATCGGGCAGGAGACCACGGGCGCGGGTGGCTTCGCGAAGGCCCTGCGGACGGTGCCCGTCGTGCTCGACATCGCCGAGCGGACGGCGCGGCGCGGGGCGAAGGACGCGTGGATCGTCGACTTCACGAACCCGGTTGGGATCGTGACCCAGGCGCTGCTCGACGACGGCCATCGGGCGATCGGGCTGTGCAACGTCGCGATCGGGTTCCAGCGGCGGTTCGCGGAGCGGAATCACGTGGAGCCGGAGCGGGTGGAGCTCGGGCACGTCGGCCTCAACCACCTGTCGTGGATCCGCTCGGTCAAGGTTGACGGCGAGGACCGGCTGCCGAACATCCTCTCGATGCACGCCGAGGCGCTGGCGGAGGACGTGGGCACGCCCGCGGACCTGATCCGCCTGCTGCACGCGATCCCGAGCTACTACCTCAAGTACTACTACGCGTTCGATGAGGTCCTTCGCCACCAGCTCGAAGGTGGCGAGACCCGCGCCGCGCAGGTCATGGACATCGAGGGCGAGCTGCTCGACATGTACCGCAACCCGAACCTCGACGAGAAGCCGAAGCTGCTCGAGCGCCGTGGCGGCGCCTTCTACTCCGAGGCGGCCGCACAGCTGATCGCTTCGCTGCATGACGGCCGGGGCGACGTCCAGGTGGTCGACATCCGCAACGGCGACGGCACCGGCGTGCGCGCCCTTCCGGAGCTTCCGGATCACGCGGTCGTCGAGGTGCCCGCGCGCATCACGCGCGACGGCGCCCAGGTGATCCCGCAGGCGCCGCTCCAGCCAGGGATGCGTGGCCTCGTGCAGTCGATGAAGGCGTACGAGGAGCTCGCGGTCGCCGCGGCGAAGTCCGGCGACCGGGGCACGGCGCTGCAGGCGCTGCTCGCAAACCCGCTCGTGGCCCGCTGGTCGATCGCGGAGCCGCTGCTCGCCGCGCTCCTCGACGCGAACCGCACCCACCTCCCGCGATTCTCCTGATCCCGCCGCGCGTCCGTTCCGCCCTCGCCTACGCCGCGTTCTTCGCGGCGGCCGGGGCGTGGGTGCCCTACCTGACGCTGTATTACCGCGAGCTCGGATTCCACCTCGGCGAGATCGGCGGCCTCCTGGCCCTCGCATCCGCGGTCGGGTTGATCTCGGCGCCGGCGTGGGGCTCGCTCTCCGACCGCCGGCGCGGCTCGCCATTCGTGCTCGTGGCCGCCGTCGGCACGTCGCTCGTGGGGACGGCGGTGCTCGCGTTCGGGCCGGGGCTCGCCGGCTCGAGCGGCTTCGTGGTTCCGGTGGGTGCCGCACTGCTCGGCTGCGGGATCGCCGGCACGCTCCCGATCATCGATGCCCGGGCCCTCGAGACCGCCGGGGCGGCGCGCTCCGGGTACGGGCCGCTTCGAGCGTGGGGCTCGGTCGGGTACGTGGCGTCCGCGCTCGCGACCGGCGCACTGGTGGAGGCGACCAGCCCGAAGTCCCTCCTGATCGTACAGGCCGCGTTCTTCGTGGCCACTGCCGCCATCGGGTTGACCCTGCGGCCACCCGCCGCCGCGGCCACTCGCCGGTACGGGAGTCCGCTCCGCGATGCGGGCCGGCTGTTCGGGCCGCGCGGGCTCGGGGTGTTCGTGCTCGGGTCGTTCCTCGCCTGGCTCGGGATGCAGCTCATCCTCAGCTTCACGCCGCTCCGGTTCGACGAGCTCCATGCCGGCGCAACCATCATCGGCCTCGGCGGCGCGATCGCGGCGGGCATCGAGGTCCCGCTCATGCTGTCGTTCCCGCGCCTGGCCGCGCGGTTCGGCTCCAACCGCCTCCTGATCGCGGGCGCCTTCTTCCTCATGGCGCGCTCCGTCGTGGCGGCGCTCGCGACGAGCCCCGAGCTCCTCCTCGCCGCGTCGGTGTTCGCCGGGTTCGGCTACGCGTTGTTCCTGGTGGCGGGCGTCGTGTACGTGTCGACGCACGTGCCGCCCGAGCTCGCCGCCACGGCCCAGGGCATCTTCCAGGGCGTGGGTAGCAGCCTGGCGCAGGTCACGGCCGCCGCCGGCGGCGGCGCGATCGCGGCGGTCGCCGGGATCCAGGGCCTGTTCGCGCTCGCGGCAGGTCTCGGCGTGGGTGCAATGCTCATCGTCGCCTTCGCGGTGAGTTCGAGCGGTCCCGCCCGCTACGCTCGATCGACCACACCACCTTCGGAGACATCGACGTGACCACCAAGCTCGGCATCCTGCTCTGGAACCAGGCCAGCGACTGGCCCGACTACGAGCGCGCCGCCCGCCGCATCGACGAGCTCGGCTACGACTACCTCCTCGCCTGGGACCACCTGTACGCGATCTTCGGCGATCCGTACCAGCCGATCTTCGAGGGCTACACGAGCCTCGCCGCGTGGGCGGGCATGACGAAGCAGGTCCGCCTCGGGTTGCTCGTCGGCGCGAACACGTTCCGCAATCCCGCGGTGGTGGCGAAGATGCTGACGACCATCGACCACGCCAGCGGCGGCCGCGCGGTCGCGGGCATCGGCGGCGCGTGGATGGAGCTCGAGCACCAGGCGGCGGGCATCGACTTCGGGTCCGGGTTCGGCGAGCGGCTCGATTGGATGGAGGAGACGGCGGACGCCCTCGAGATGATGTTCGCGGGCCGGCGCTACAGCTCACCGCCCGGCGCCCACTACCAGCTCGACGACTTCGCCCTGCTGCCCGCGCCGGTGCAGTCGCGACTGCCGATCA
>DATAIB010000222.1:0-4215 GCA_036262855.1 Candidatus Limnocylindrales bacterium | reverse complement strand
CCGAAGACCCGCTCCGGCAAGATCATGCGTCGGCTCCTGCGCGACATCGCCCAGGGCAAGGCCCTCGGCGACACGACCACCCTGGCCGACGCCGGCGTCGTGGAGCTGATCCGCGAGAACTCGGGCAAGGCCGAGGAATAGGCTGGCCTGCCGCGGCCGTGAGCCGGATCGAAGCGGTGGTGTTCGATGTCGGCGAGACGCTTGCTGACGAGACGCGGGCATGGGGCGCCTGGGCTGACCATCTCGGAATTCCACGGCTGACGTTCTTCTCGGCGCTGGGCGCCGTGGTCGTCGAGGGGCGCTCTCACCGCGACGTGTTCGAGCTGTTCGCGCCCGGCATCGACATCCCGGCGGAGGCCCGGAAGCTCGGCGTCGCCGGCAAGTCCGACCTCGTCTCGCTCGACGACCTGTATCCCGACGCGCTCCCGGCGCTCCGCCAGCTCGCGGAAGCCGGCTACCGGCTCGCGATCGCGGGCAACCAGCCCGCGCCCGCAGCGGACGTGCTCGCGGGCATGGCCATTGACTTCGAGTTCATCGGCACGTCCGCGGGGTGGGGAATCGAGAAGCCGGCGCCCGCGTTCTTCGAACGGATCGCGCGCGAGCTCTCCCTCCCACCGGAGGCCATCGCGTACGTCGGGGATCGCCTGGACAACGACGTCCGCCCGGCGCGTGCCGCGGGCATGACCGCGGTGTTCATCCGCCGTGGCCCGTGGGGCTGGCTCCAGGCGGACGCGGCCATGCGTTCCGGTATTCCGCTCGCCGCAGACATCGAGATCGATTCGCTCGCGGAGCTGCCCGCCGCGCTCGAGGCACGGCGCAGCTAGCGGGGACTACGCCTCGGAGATCGCCTTCCGGCCGAAGAGGGTTCGGAGCAGCGAGCCGCCATCGCGCGCCCGTTCCGGCGCCGGCGTGCCCTGGTGGAGCGCCATCAGCCGATCCGCCAGGTGCTCGAAGTCCTGCGCCACCGGGTGCTTCGGGAACTTGTCGATGAGCGTCTTGCCGGCGTTCGCGGACCACACGAAGTGGAGCCCGGCGGAGCGGATGTGCGCGGTCGCGTTGAGGCCGACCGTCTGCTCCATGTCCGACACGGTGACGCCGCTGTTCGCGCGGTTGATGATCATCGACAGCCGATCGCGGACGCCGATCTCCGACGCGACCTCCTTGAGCTGGATCGCCGCGCGCATCGCCGGAAGGTCCGGCGTCACGGGCACGAGGATCCGATCCGCGATGGCGAAGATCGCGAGGTTGACCTCGCTGTAGGACGGATGCAGGTCGACGACGACGGCATCCACCTGCTGGCGGGCTTCCATGATCGCGTCGGCGACACGGGTCGGGACCAGGTTCGGATGGCTCAGCGGGTTGGTCGTCAGGGCTGCGACGGTGATCCCGGACGAATGCTTCGTCCCGATCTGCAGCAGCGACTCGTGGCCGTAGCCGGCGTCCTCGTCGAGCCAGCTCTCGGCGGCGGAGCGGCCGGTGGGCAGCCCGAGCGACAGCGCGACGTGGCCCGTCACGGTGTCGGCGTCGAGCAGGAGCACGTTCATGTGCTTGCGGATCTGGAGGACCGCCGCGAGGTTCGTGGCGATCGTCGTCTTGCCGACGCCGCCCTTGGGGTTGAAGACGGCGAAGATCGGGGCGCCGGGTGCGGCCCAGTCGACGTCGATATGCCCGCCCGACAGCACCTGGTCGCCGTTCTCTGACGTCGGTGCGACGGCGCGGATGGCCATCGCCTCGACACGCCACCGGAGGGCCTCGACGGACCACGGGCGGAGGATGACCTCGTCGTCGCCGAGATCTGCGGCCAGGCCGTCGAGCTCGGAATCGGTCGCCGAGTAGACGACGGCGAGTGCCCCGGCAGGGCGGCCGCGACGCGCCGTGCGGACACGCGCGACCGCGCCGGCAGGATCACCTGCAATGTCGATGACTGCGATCAGGGATTGCGTCTTCGGCCCGAAGGCTTCGGCGAGGCTCGCCCCGTTCGGAAGCGGGATCGTCTCGAAGCCCGCGTCCGCCAGGCCTTCGACGACATTGGTGCGCTCCGGGTCGGGGAGCGCGACGACGATCGGCGGCCGGCTCATGTCTGCGCGCTGTGTGGGTCCGCTCACTTGCTGCCCTCGCCGACCGACACGGTGAAGCCGTCGTCGGTCGCATCGGTGACGCGTGCCGTGAAGGCCGTCAGGCCGGCGACGCCGGAGTCGAGGTCGACGCCCGCGTCGTGGTTCACGGTGAAGATGAAGACGCCGCGCTCGCCGGACGAGACGCTGACCGACTTCACGCCGCGCACGGCCGCGAGCCCGCCCTTGAAGGACGAGATCTGGGCGACGCTGGTCAGGCCGTGGACGAACAGCCGCGTCGAGTCGGGGCCGTTCGCATCGTTCACGGAGGGGGCTTCGGGCTGCGGCTTGGCGGTCGACACGGTCGGCCACGCTTCGATGGCGCGGGGATCGAGTCCTTCGCTCGCTTCGGCTTCCGCCTCTGCTGCGGCGTCGGAGTGGAGGACCGCCGGCGTCTCGGGCGCTGGATCGGTCATGGCCTCCGCGGGCGTCGTTCGCGCCTCGGCGACCGCTTCGACCTCGGCGTCGGCGTCGGTCATCGGCTCGGCTGCAGCAGCTGACTCCGGCACGTCCCAGGTGTGATCCACGGTGTCGGCCTGCATGGCCATCGCGGACGGCGCTTCGTCCGTGAGGTCCGGGGGCTCCGGGGCACGCTCCGCGAGCCCGGCAAGCTTGGCAGGGTCGTTCTCGGCGAGCAGCTGCTCGAAGAACTGGTCCATGTCGGACTCGAAGGCGGAGACCGTGGACTGCACCTGGTCGACCAGACGCTCCACGGTGGACGCGTGCCGCTCGATCTCGCCGGTCAGCTCGGTCTTCCGAGCCTCGATTCGGTCGTCGGTCACCTGGCGGACGCGCGCGAGCTCGGCCTTGGACCACTCGCGGATCTCGGCGACATCGTCGTCGGCGCGCTTCTTGAGGTCGGCGGTCTCGCTGGTGGCGCGGCTTCGGATCGCCTCGACCCTGGCACTCGCCTCCGCCTGGAGGCGAGCGGTCGTCTCCGCACGGCTCGCGATCGCCGCCTCGCGCATCGCCTTGACGAGGCCGGCGACGAGGGGGTTCGTTCGCGTCGGACGGGCACCGCCGTCGACGCGGATGGCCGGTCGGTCAGCTGCAATGGCGGCTGCGGCCGTTCGGTTGTCGGTCGTGGGCCAGGCGGACGCAGGGTCGGCATCGACAGCCGGCGGCGCCGCTGCGAACTCGGTCGTGGACGCTTCGCTGTCGATCATCGCCGCCTCAGGAGCTGTGGGCGCGAGCCGGAACGGGCCCGCGGGGGTTTCGTTCCCCATGTCGTCAGTCGCTTCGAGCCGTTCGAGCGTCGCGGTACCGGCCCCATCCTCGGGGCTGCGCTCTCCTCCCCAGGGGAGTCGGAATCCGCGCTTCTCGTTGTTCGACATCGCTCGGCTGACCTCGGGACAGGGGCGCCCGGCTCGTTCCAGTGCCGGACACAGCAGATGGTCGTGGTGCGGTCACGTCCGGGGTAGTGCACTGGAGGTACCCCGGGAGTCCTCCCGGAGGTACCGGTTGAGTTCGGCGGTAGGCTTTCCGCATGCAGCCCACGGATCGACTCGGCCGGCACCTCCGCGACCTGCGCATCTCGGTCACGGACCGGTGCAACTTCCGCTGCCCGTACTGCATGCCCAGCGAGGTGTTCGGGCGCGACTACGCGTTCCTGCCGCGCGATGAGATCCTCTCGTACGAGGAGATCGATCGACTGGCCTCCGTGTTCGTCTCCCTCGGTGTGCGCAAGCTGCGCATCACGGGCGGCGAGCCGACCGTCCGACGCGGCCTTCCGGACCTCATCGCGATGCTCGCCGCGCATCGAACGCCCGAGGGCGAGACGCTCGACATCGCCCTCACGACCAACGGCTCAGCGCTGCGCCACCTCGCGCAACCACTGGCCGATGCGGGCCTGACGCGCGTCACCGTCTCGCTCGATTCGCTCGACGACGCGACGTTCAGAACGATGAACGGCGTCGATTTTCCGGTGTCGAAGGTGCTCGACGGCATCGATGCGGCGCGCGCGGCGGGTCTCGGCCCGATCAAGGTCAACACGGTCCTGAAGCGCGGCGCGAACGACGCCGGCATCGTCGACATGGCGCGCTGGGCGCGCGAGGCGGGCCACACGCTCCGGTTCATCGAGTACATGGACGTCGGCCACACG
>DATAIB010000221.1:0-2143 GCA_036262855.1 Candidatus Limnocylindrales bacterium | reverse complement strand
TACAGCCCGCTCCTGGCGCGTTCCCAGGCGTCGATTCGAACGTGGCCGCGGCTGGAACGACGGTCGCACGTTCGCGCTGTCCAAAGATCGCGTCGTCGAAGATCGCGTGGGTTGCTGAGCGTTGGGAACTCCCGCCGAAGTGGGGGAACCACCACCCCGGCTGCTCCGCGGCAGAACCGCGCGCCGACCTGGCGAGGCCGCGGCATCGAACGTTTGGTCGCATGCGCGGGCAGGGCGTGCTAGAGTGACCCTCCGATATGCGGAAATGAGCGCTCCGGTCAGCGCTCCGGTCGGACAGACCAGCCCAGATCACGTGAACAACACCTTCGCCCTGACCGGTCCCGGCTGCAGATAGCGGCACGGGTGGGCCGATCGTCAGGAGCCAATCGCTTCATGTCATTCGAATCTCTTGGGCTGCTGCCCGAGCTCCTTCGCGCAGTCGAGGCTGAGGGCTACAAGGAGCCCACGCCCGTCCAGGAGCAGTCGATCCCGCACATCCTCGCGGGTCGCGACCTCCTCGCCGGCGCCCAGACCGGTACCGGCAAGACGGCGGCCTTCGTGCTGCCGATCCTCCAGCGACTGCACTCGAACCGGCCGACGCCACGTCATCCCATCCGCGAGAGCGGCTCGGGGCGCGGTCGCAGCCGGCTCGGCGCCCGCCCCCAGATCTCCTCGGGCCTCCCGATCCGCGCACTCGTCCTCACCCCGACGCGCGAGCTCGCGATCCAGGTCGAGGAGTTCGTCCAGGCGTACAGCCGCTCGCGTCCGGTTCGGTCCGCGACCATCTACGGCGGCGTCGGCTACGAAAGCCAGTTCCTCGCCCTGCATGCCGGCCCGGAAATCGTCGTGGCGACCCCCGGCCGCCTGCTCGACATCCAGGAGCAGAACAAGATCGACCTGCGGTCGGTCGAGATCCTCGTCCTCGACGAGGCGGACCGGATGCTCGACATGGGCTTCATCCGCGACATCCGCAAGATCATCGGCCTGCTGCCGGCGAAGCGGCAGAACCTGATGTTCTCGGCCACGTTCTCCGACGAGATCCGGGAGCTGGCGGCCACGCTGCTCACCGATCCCGCGCAGGTGCAGGTCGCGCGTCGCAACGCGCCGATCGACCTGGTTCGCCAGGTCGTCATGCCGGTTGATCGCCATCGCAAGCGCGAGCTCCTGAGCTTCCTCATCCGCTCCGGGCGCATCGACCGCGCGCTCGTCTTCGCCCGCACCAAGCACGGCACGCAGCGACTCGCCGAGCAGCTCGAGCGCGACGGCATCCGGGCGACGGCGATCCACGGCGATCGCAGCCAGGGCCAGCGCATCAAGGCGCTCGACGACTTCAAGGAAGGCCGCGTCGACATCCTCGTCGCGACCGAGGTCGCCGCGCGCGGCCTCGACATCGACGGCCTGCCGCACGTCGTGAACTTCGAGCTTCCGACGGTCCCCGAGGACTACGTGCACCGGATCGGGCGCACCGGCCGGGCCGGCATGCAGGGCGACGCGGTCTCCCTCGTGTGCATTGACGAGCTCGACCTCCTGAACGACATCGAGGGCCTGCTCCGCCAGCGCATCAAGGACGAGATCATCCCGGGCTTCGAGATCGACCGGACCATCCGGGCCGAGCCGATCAAGGAGATCCGGCGCGGTGCGAGCGGTGGTGGCGCTGGTCGCAGCGGCGGGCCGCGATCGAGCGGACCGCGGTCGAGCGCGCCTCGGCGGCACGACGCCGGCGCGCCGCGCAGCGCTGCGAGCCGGGCCGGAGGCCGGCCATCCACGCCGCGAACGTCATCGAGCCGCCCGACGGCGAGCCGTCCGGTGGCGGGCGCCGGTGGCAGCCACAGCGTCATGCCGGGCGAGCGCCTGGCGAGGAACCCCGGGGCCTAGCGGCTCGGCGAGCGCATCCAATGGACGCGCTCGCCGTGGTTCCGGGGTCGCGCTACATCGACTGGCCGACGTGGGAGATGATCCCGCTGACCTGCGTCCCCAGGAAGATGAGCGCGACGATGGCAACGATGGCGATGAGTGCCAGGATGAGTGCGTATTCCGCGAGCCCCTGACCCGTGTCTGGCCGGCGCTCGCGAACGATCCTCCGAACTCGATCAAGCACGCTCGGTACCTCCCAACTCGCCGCACACCAATGCCGGCGCAGGAG
>DATAIB010000220.1:0-6232 GCA_036262855.1 Candidatus Limnocylindrales bacterium | reverse complement strand
ACAGGCGGCCGTTGTCGTTGTCGAGCAGGCACACGGAGCCCTCGGTGTGGCCCGGGGTGTGCAGCACCGTGAGCACGACCGAGCCGAAGCGGACCTCACCGCCCTCCGCGAGCTCGACGGCCGGCACGGACGGCGGGATCTCGAACGGTGCCCACATCGGTCGTGGGTCGGCGAGCCGGTACGCGTCGAGGCGGTGGACCGCGATCTGCGCGCCGGTGTGCTCGGACACGCGCGCGTTGTCGCCGGTGTGGTCCCAGTGCCCGTGCGTGGTCACGATGAACCGCAGCGTCCAGTCGCGGGCAGCGAGCTCGGCGGCAATCCAGTCGAGCGACGGGATCGCGGTGTCGATCGCGATCGCCTCGCGGGATCGCTCGTCGGCCAGGATGAACACGTTCGTCGAGATCGGCCCGACGACGCGATGCAGGGCTTCCACGGGCCGCGAGTGTATGGGCGCGGATCGACTGCGTCGCCCGGTGGCGACCTCGGTCAGGCGGGGGGCGCGAGCTGCGCCCGGACGCAGTCGAAGGTCTGGTCGATCAGCTTCGCGGCAGTGCCCTCGATCATGCGCGAGCCGACGCCCGCCAGCGCGCCGAAGAGCTCGACGTTCGCCTCGTAGTCCATCCGGGTAGGGCCCTCGAGCGGCCCGCTCAGGTGCATGGATCCGTTCGCCTCGACGGACGTCCCGGGCGCCTGGCCCGTGGCACGGATCACGGCTCGATCCGGCTCCGCGGTCTCGATGAGCTCGAGATCGATCGTGAAGCCGAGGGTCATGAACCCGACGCCGACCTTCGCCTTGACCTGCGCGTGTGTGTCGTCGACGCGGTCGATCGCGCCGACGCCCGGCCCGCACGGCGCGAGGCGCTCGAAGTTGATCAACAGGTCCCAGACGGCCTGGCGCGGGGCATCGATGTCGACGGAGCCGGTGAAGTCCATCGACGGAGTCTAGGGTTCGCGCCCGACCGTGGCCGACATCGGGGTCCAGCGGACGATGCCGACGCGGGACGGGGCGGTCCGGAAGTGGCCGTCGGGGTCCAGGGCCGCGTCGAGCGCCGCCTGCAGCCGCGCGTCGCCCGCGCCGCCCGCCACGACCCAGGTCTGGCGACGCAGGAACGTCAGGATCTCGTCGCGGTCGCGCCATGCGCGCGGCGGTCGGTCGAGCAGCTCCACGTCCGGCGGCGTCCCGCGGGCGACCAGGAGATCCACGAAGTCATTGAGGGCCGGCAAGGGCGAGCGTGCTTCGCCGTGGACGGCCTCGAAGAACGGTGCGGCTGCGGCCGCCGGGGGATGTTCCTGCATGACCGCGAGGCACTCGCGGCGCGCGGCCGCTTCCAGCGCGTCGACGAACGGGCCGATCTCCTCTGTGTCGTGGCCCACGTTCGCGATGAAGCTGACGTCCGCAACCGGCATGCGGCCAAGCTCATCCGCGGCCCCGGGCCAGCGGCCCTCGACGACCCGGACGTTCTCGATCCCGTGCTCGCGTTTCCCCTCGCCGAGCGCCGAAACCATCGCGGCGGAGGGATCCACCGCGATCACCTCGCGCACCGCGAGTGCGAGCGGGAATGCGTAGCGGCCCGCGCCTGCGCCCACGTCCAGCCACGTGTCCGCCGGTCGCGCGATCGCCAGGAGCCGCTCGAGGACGTCGTCGCCCTGGCGCCGCGGATCGTCGCGGAACAGGCCCGCAACGGGCGCGTAGTGATCTGTGTCGTCAGCCGTCTCGCGGAGCCGGTCGACCTGCTCGCGGTTGCGCCGGACGCGACCGCCCCAATCCGCCTCGATCGCGGCAACGAGGTCGCCGGGGCGGTCGATGTCGGGGTTGTCGCCGTCGACGGCGAGCCAGCGGAGCAGCAGCGGCTCCGCCGCCAGCAGCGGGCCAATCCCGCGATCGCCCGTTGCCGACTCCACGAGCCGTGCCGCCTCGCGCTCCAGGCGCATCGGGTTGCGG
Organism: Candidatus Limnocylindrales bacterium; assembly: GCA_036262855.1. Lineage (GTDB taxonomy): Bacteria > Chloroflexota > Limnocylindria > Limnocylindrales > CSP1-4 > UBA5189. The sequence continues at coordinate 4,290 of DATAIB010000220.1, read as the reverse complement.
GCGCCGGATTCGGCGTAGTGCGGCGCCACGACCGGTCGAGCCGAGTCGAGTGGCGCGCAGACGATCGCGTGCACCACCTGCGGCGAGAGTCGCGGCTGGTCGCCGAGCACCACGAGCACGGCATCCGGCTGTGGATCCGCTGCCATCGCCGCTGCCCAGCCGAGCTGCAGCGAGCTCGCGAGGCCGCGCATCGGATCCGGATTCGCGACGCGCGCAGCGCGCCGCCACGCCACGCTCGTGGCGAGGTGCGACTCGGGCGGCAGCACGACGATCGGGTCATCGATGCCCGCCTCCGCCAGGCGATCGAGCACATGCTGGAGCACCGGCTTGCCGGCGATCCGCGCCTCGAGCTTGTGGCCGCCGAACCGGTCGCCCGCGCCGGCTGCCAGGACCACGGCCCGAACGCGCGGGTCGGGCATCAGTCGGTCCGTTCGCGATCGATCATCGGCGCGGCGGACCCGCCCCGGCGGGCGGCAACGATCTCGGCAAGGATGGCGAGTGCCGTCTCGGCCGGCTCGCGGCCGCCCAGGTCCAGCCCGATGGGCCCGTGCAGGCGCGCCAGCTGGTCCTCGGTCATCCCGGCTTCGAGCAGGTGGGAGCGGCGCGCCGCCTGCGTCTTCTTCGACCCGATCGCGCCGACGTAGCGGGCGCCGCGACGCATCGCGTCCTGGACTGCCGGCTCGTCGAACTTGTCGTCGTGCGACAGCACGGCGACGGCGTCGTTCGGGCCGAGGTCGATCGACTCGAAGGCCTCCTCCGGCCAGTCGACGATCAGCTGCTCCACATCCGGGAACCGCTCGCGGGTCGCGAAGGCACTGCGGGCATCGATGACGATCCGCTCGTAGCCGAGCGCCTTCGCGAGGCTGACGAGGGATCGAGCCACCTCGGTCGCGCCCACGATCACGAGCCGCGGAGTCGCCGGGAACGCTTCGATGAAGACCGTCCGATCGGACAGCTCCGCGGTGCGCGATCGGCCTGCCGCGAGGGTGGCGGCGCGCACGTCGTCGAGGGCGGCATCGGCAATGGGTGCGTCGCCGGGTCGCCGGGTCGAGGGTGGCGGCGTGTCGGCGGGCAGCTCGGTCACGACCGTGGTGCCCGCGCCGTTCCTCTCCCCTGTGGCTGCACCGCGCGCCGCGGCGACGACCTCGTCGCGCACGATGGGCTCCACGAGCACGTCCAGCGTGCCGCCGCACTGCAGGCCCACGGACCACGCGAGGTCATCGCTGATGCCGTACCGGACGACCTTCGCCATCCCGGTTCGGCGGGCTTCGGCCACCGCTTCCGCGGCCGCGCCCTCCACGCAGCCACCGCTGACCGATCCGACCATGCGGCCGTCATCCGCGACGAGCAGCACGGAGCCTTCCTGGCGTGGCGCAGACCCGTAGGTGCGCAGCACGACGGCGCGACCGACCTCGTGGCCTTCGGCTCGCCAGGCGTCGTACTGCTCGAGGACGTCGCGCATCGGTGCTCCTTCCCGGCCCTCGCGCCGCTCGCTCAGGCGATCCGGGGCGGCGCGCTGGGGTCCGCGGGCGTCGTCGGCAGCGCCGACGGCATCGTCTCGGCGAGCTGCGCGGGCGGGACGGGCGGAACATGCGCCGCCGCTCCCCCACCGCGCCGCACGTCGGCCGCGCGGCCGCCACCGAGGACCTCGCCGAGCCGTTCGAGGCTGGCGATCGTGCCGGCGGCGAGGAAGTCGTCGATGTACGGGAACGCGGCGCGCATGCCGGCGGCAAGGGGCTGGTAGCCGGCCGTGCCGGCGAGGGGGTTCAGCCAGACGAGCCGATGGCAGTTCCGCCGGAGCCGCGCCGCCTCGATCGCCACGAGCGCCGGATCGCCGCGATCCCATCCATCGGACACGACGATGACCACGCCGGAGGTCCGCAGCGTGCGCCGCGCCCACTTGACGTTGAACTCATGGAACGACTCGCCGATGCGCGTGCCACCGGCCCAGTCCGTCACGGAATCGGCGACCTTCGCGAGCGCGCGGTCGCGATCCCGGTCGCGCATCAGGCGCGTGACGCGCGTGAGCCGCGTGCCGAACACGAATGACTCCGTCTTGACCTTCGAGGATGCGGCCAGTGCCTGCGCGAACCGGAGCAGGAGGCGCGAGTGCCGCTCCATCGAGCCGGAGATGTCGCAGATCACGACGAGCGGCCGCGGGCGCTTGATGGGCCGGCGCCACACCCAGTCGACGATCTCGCCGCCGGTCTTGAGGTTCTGCCGGAACATCGCCCGCGGCGCGACGTACCGGCCGTGGGGATGGAGCTCGTAGCGGCGCGTGCGCCGACGCTCCAGCTTCGGGACCAGGAGATCGACGAGCCGCTCGGCGTCGCGCAGCTCGGCAGGCGTCATCCGGTCGAACTCGCGGTGACGCAGCGCCTCCATCTTCGAGTAGGCGTCAGGCGAGATCGACAGGACATCCGGGTCGCCGGATTCGCCCTCCTCGTCGTGCTCGCCCGGGAGCGGCATGCCGCTCTTGTCCTCACCGGCCTCGATCCGCTCGTCGCCGGCAAGCGGCGGCTGCGGCCCGTGCTCCCCGCCCTCGTCGGGCACGAGCTCCTCCCAGGCATCCTCGATCAGGTTGTCGGGCGCCAGCTGCAGCCGGCCGCGCCAGTACTTGTCGAAGACGATGTGGTACGGCTCGATATCGTCCTTGCGCCGGACGAAGATGGCTTCGCCGGCCGCTCGAACCTGCTGCCGATCGGCAACGTCGACGATCTCGAGCGAGCGCGCGAAATCGATCGCCTCGCCCAGCGACACGGGAAGACCGGAACGCCGAAGCGCGCGCCCGAACCCGACCGCGCTCGTCAGGAGCTTCCGGCCGTCGATCTGCCGCGTCGGCGCGCTGCGCTGCTCGGTCATCGCCTCGACTCCTGCGGGCGCCTAGCCCTTGACCGCGCCCTCGCCAAGGAGCTCCTTGACCCGCGCGCCGCGGACGTGCCGGATGTCCTCCTCGTACTTGAGCACGACACCGAGCGTCTCGTCGACGATCTGCGGGCTGAGCTCGGTCGCGCCGAGTGCGAGCAGCGCGTTCGCCCAGTCGAGCGTCTCGGCGATGCCCGGGACCTTCGTCAGGTCGACCGCACGCAGGCGGTGCACGAAGTTCACGACGTTGCGGGCGAGCGTCGCCGGCGCGCTGGGGACGCGCGCGAGGACGATCTCGAACTCCTTCTCGGGCGTCGGGTAGTCGATCCAGTGGTAGAGGCAGCGCCGCTTCAGCGCGTCGTGAACCTCGCGGGTCCGGTTCGAGGTGAGGATCACGCGCGGTGGCTTGGCGGCCTTGATCGTGCCGATCTCTGGCACCGTGACCTGGAAGTCCGACAGGATCTCGAGCAGGTACGCCTCGAACTCCTCGTCGGCGCGGTCGATCTCGTCGATGAGCAGGACCGGCGCGATGCCGTCGGTCGATTCGAGCGCCTGCAGGAGCGGGCGCTTGATCAGGAACTCCGAGCCGAAGATGTCGGCCGCGCTCGCGTCATCGATCTGGCCGCGCGCCTCGAGGAGCCGGATTTCGAGCATCTGGCGCGGGTAGTTCCACTCATAGACGGCCGTGTTGACGTCCAGGCCCTCGTAGCACTGGAGCCGGATCAGCTTCGCGCCGAGGCTGGCAGCCATGACCTTCGCGAGCTCCGTCTTCCCGACGCCGGCCTCGCCCTCGAGGAGGAGCGGCCGGCCGAGCTGGAGTGCGAGGAACACCGCCGTCGCGAGCGAGCCGTCGGTGATGTACCCGTGCTCGCGGAACGCGACCTGGACCGCGCCGGTGGTGGTGAGATCGTTCGATGTCGAATGAGTTGTCATGAGGCGCTGAGTCTACGCGAACCGGCTCCGTGCCAGCGCGTGCGCTCGCCGGGCCATGACCGCGGCCATCGCGGCACGGTACTCGCGATCGGCGTGGATATCGGCGTTGATCCGCTGGCCCTCGGTGATCGTGGCGACGGCCTCGTCGATGGACGCCCCACGGGCGAGTGCCTGCTCGACGCCCGCCGCGCGGTAGGGCTGCTCGCCGACACCGGTGACCGCAACCGTCGTTGCGCCCGCCGCGGAACCATCGCCGAGCACCACCGCCACGCCGGCGATCGGGTAGCCGGACGCGGGCTGCGGCAGCGCGCGATAGGCCGAGGCGGTGCCGGGTGCCGCCGCGGGGATCCGGACCTCGGTGAGGATCTCGTCCGCTGCGAGGGTCGTCATGAAGGGACCGGCGAAGAGCTCGCTCGCCGCGACGACGCGCTCGCCCCGGGCGGCCGAGCGCGCGACCACCTCGAGCCCGAGGGCCAGCGCCGGCGCGGCGAT
>DATAIB010000219.1:0-6129 GCA_036262855.1 Candidatus Limnocylindrales bacterium | reverse complement strand
GACCTCATGACGATGGCCAAGGGGCTCACGTCGTCCTACCTGCCGCTCGGCGCGGTCGCGATGCGCCACGGGATCGCCGAGGCGTTCGAGAACAAGATGTACTACGGCGGCCTCACGTACTCGTCGCACCCGGTGTCGCTCGCGGCGGCCCTCGCCACGATCAACGTGTACGAGGAGGACGACCTCATCGGCAACGCCCAGCGGCTCGGGCCGGTCATGCGCCGGCACCACGAGCAGCTGCGCGACAAGCACCCCTCGGTCGGCGCGATCCGGAACCTCGGGCTCTTCGGGATCATCGACCTCGTGCGGTCGCACGATCCATGGACCCCGCTGACCCCGTACAACGGCACGTCGGACGAGATGAAGGCGATCCAGAAGCTGTTCCGCGAGGAAGGCCTCTACACCTTCACCCCGAACAACTCGATCCACACGAACCCGCCGCTGTGCGTGACCGAGGAGCAGCTCGCCGAGGGCTTCGAGATCATCGATCGCGCACTCGACATCGCCGACCAGGCGGTCACCGGGTAGATGGCGGTCGCCGCCCGGAGCCTGCCGGCCAGGCGGCGCTTCGCCGGCCCCGGCCGTCGAGCGCGAATCGCGCTCACGTGGCTCGCGATCGTCGCGATCCTCGTCATCGTCTGGGAAGGCGCGAAGTGGCTGTTCGGGGATCCGTGGCGGATCCACACGACGTTCCTCGGGCTGCCGATCGACATCGAGCACAAGCCGCCGATGCCGGCGCGCATCGCGCGGGACCTCTCGCTGCCGCACATCTGGGACGTGGTCGGTGCGTTCGCAGAGCCGGCCCAACGGAACGGCGCGCCGCTGGGCGTCCTGCTCGCCGGGCAGGCGTGGTTCACGTTTCGTGAGGCGCTGATCGGGTTCGCGGTGGGCGGCCTGCTCGGGCTGCTGCTGGGCATCGGGTTCGTGCACTCGCGGCTGGCGGAGCGGGCGTTCGTGCCCTACGTCGTCGCGTCGCAGACCGTGCCGATCCTCGCGATCTCGCCGCTCATCGTGGTGGCGACCAAGGCGGGCTGGGTGTCGGTGGCGATCATCAGCGCGTACCTGACCTTCTTCCCGGTCACGATCGCGGCATTGCGCGGGCTCCGTGCCGCGGATGCGCGCGCCTTCGAGCTGATGCGGTCGTACGCCGCGGGCAAGCTGTCCGTGCTCTGGAAGCTGCGGCTGCCGACGTCGGTTCCGTACCTCTTCTCGTCGCTGCGGGTCGCGGCCGCGGCGTCCGTCATCGGGGCGCTGATCGGCGAGCTCCCGTCGGGCATCCCGGATGGCCTCGGTGCCTCGCTCCTGAACTACAACCAGTACTACACCTCGGGCCCCGAGCGGCTCTGGGCGACGATCATCGCGTGCTCGATCCTCGGGCTCGCGTTCGTCGGCCTCGTGCGGCTCGCCGAGCTGCTGCTCACCCGCAACCGCTACCGGCCGGCCGCCGGTTCTTGATCGAGGGAGCCTGCCCGTGACCGACGCCGCGACGCCGACCCCGAGCGCGCATGCCGCAACGTCGACCGCCGGAGCCTCGACCGCCGCAACCTCGACCACGCCCGTCGTGCGGATCGCCGGGGTCGGGAAGACCTTCGGTACGGAAACGGGCGGCGTGCGCGCCCTCGACGGCATCGATCTCGCGATCGGCCAGGGCGAGTTCGTGTCGCTCATCGGGCCGTCCGGCTGCGGCAAGTCGACGCTCCTGCGGCTCATCGGCGACCTGACGTCGCCGACCGACGGCACCGTCGAGGTCAACGGCAAGCCGGCACGGCGTGCGCGCCTGGACCGCGACTACGGGATGGTCTTCCAGGCGCCCGTGCTCATGGAGTGGCGCACGGTCGCGAAGAACATCGAGCTCCCGCTCGAGCTCATGGGCTACAAGAAGGCGGAGCGCCTCCGCCGCTCCAGCGAGCTGCTCAAGCTCGTGGAGCTCGACGGCTTCGAGAGCCGCCATCCCTGGCAGCTGTCGGGCGGCATGCAGCAGCGCGTCGCCATCGCCCGTGCCCTCGCCTTCGACCCCAAGCTGCTGCTCATGGACGAGCCGTTCGGGGCGCTCGACGAGATGACGCGCGAGCGCATGAATCTCGAGCTGATGCGGATCTGGACGCGGACCCGCACAACGGTGGTATTCGTCACGCACTCCATTCCGGAGGCGGTGTTCCTGTCGACCAAGGTCGTGGTCATGTCGCCGCGGCCCGGCCGCGTCGCGAAGGTGATCGACATCGACCTGCCGCAGCCGCGGACGGTCGAGACGCGAGAGCAGGAGCGCTACTTCGAGCTGGTCACGGAGGTGCGCGAGGCACTCCGCCGCAAGGACGGCTCCGCGCCGGTGGGCGACGAGGCGATGGACGCGGCCCTCCGCGACGCCGAGCGGATCCGGGCGGAAGGGCTCGCGTGAGGCGGCCCGATCGATGAGCTTTGCCGCCGCCCGCCGCCGTTCCGCCAGCTGGCTGCCGCCGCTGGTCGTGTTCGTCGCGGTGCTCGTGCTGTGGGAGCAGCTCTTCCTCGCGCTCGACGTGAAGACGTTCCTCATCCCGCGCCCGTCGATCATCTGGGCGGCCCTCGGCGAGCAGTGGTCGACGCTGCAGCGCGGCCTGATCTACACGGGAACCGAGGCGCTCCTGGGGCTGCTCGCCGGCGTCACCCTGGGCACGCTGGCGGGGCTCGCGACGGCGCGCTGGGCGACGATCCGGGAGACGCTCGTGCCGCTGGGCACGGGCATGAGCACCATCCCGATCATCGCGTTCGCCCCGATCATGATCAACTGGTTCGGCTTCGAGAGCCAGCTCCCCCGGATCACCGTGGTCGCGCTCATGACGTTCTTTCCGGTGATGGTCAACACGATCCGCGGCCTCACGCAGGTCGATCCCGCGGCGATCGAGCTCATGGATTCGTACGCCGCGTCGCCGTTCCAGGTCCTGCGCAAGGTCCGCATCCCGAACGCGCTGCCGTACTGGTTCACGGCGCTCCGGATCGCGGTCACGCTCAGCGTCATCGGCGCCGTGGTGGGGGAGTTCTTCGGCGGCCCGCTGTACTCGCTCGGGATCTACGTCACGAACCAGACGGGCTCGTTCAAGTACCCGAACGCATGGGCGGCGATCGTCATGGCCTGCGTCCTCGGGATCGGGCTGTACCTCGTTGCTGTGGCCGCCGAGCGGATCGCGCTTCCGTGGCGGCGCTCGGAGGGAAGCGCGACGGACTGACGGTCCGGTGCGGTATCGTCCCCGCGATCGGATCGGGCCAACGGAGCGCCGGACCGGTGGAGGAGGACTCGCGTATGACTCGAATGAAGGGCACGTCCGCTCTCGGCGTGATCGCGCTGATCGCAGCCGCGTGCACGCCGTCCGGCAGCGCCACGACCGCACCGGGCACCGGTGCCGCCCCGACCACGGCGCCGGGCACCGCCGCTGCCACGACGGCGCCCGCCACGACGGCGGCGATGGTCCCCGTCAAGCTGCAGCTGCAGTGGGTCACCCAGGCCCAGTTCGCGGGCTACTACGCCGCGCTGGACCAGGGCTACTACAAGGACGCGGGCCTCGACGTCCAGATCCTGATCGGCGGCCCCCAGGTCAACAACGTCCAGGTCGTCGCCTCCGGCGGCGCGGACTTCGGCATCGCCTGGCTCCCGAACATGCTCCGCTCGCGCGAGGGCGCATCGGGCACCGCGGGCACGGACCTCGTGTCGATCTCCCAGATCTTCTCCCGCTCGGGCACGCGCATGGTGTCGTTCAAGGAAAAGAACATCACCACGCCGGCATCGATGGGCGGCAAGAAGATCGGGTCGTGGCTCGGCGGCAATGAGCCGGAGCTCTTCGCCGCGCTGACGAAAGCCGGCCTCGACCCGACCAAGGAGAACATCATCCAGCAGAACTTCGACATGTCGGGACTGCTCGGTGGTGACCTCGATGTCGCCCAGGCGATGATCTACAACGAGTACGCCCAGGTCCTCGAGGCGAAGAACCCGGCGACCGGTGCGCTGTACACACCTGCCGACTTCAACGTCATCGACTTCAACGACCCGACGGTCGGAACCGCGATGCTCCAGGACCAGATCTTCGCCTCCGCGGCGTGGCTGGCCAAGCCGGGCAACTCGGACACGGCGACGAAGTTCCTCACGGCGAGCTATCGCGGCTGGATCTACTGCCGCGACAACGCCCAGAAGTGCGTCGACCTCGTCCTGAAGAACGGCAGCCAGCTCGGCGCCAGCCACCAGGCGTGGCAGATGAACGAGATCAACAACCTGATCTGGCCCTCGACCAAGGGCATCGGCCAGTTCGACCAGGCCGCGTACGACCAGACGGTCCAGATCGCGACCACGTACAAGGTGCTCACGGCCGCTCCGGCGGCAGATGCCACTCGCTCCGATCTCGCGGCTGCCGCGTACGCGGCGCTGCCGTCGGGCACGGATGGCACGGGCGCTTCGTACAAGCCGGGCACCGTCACCCTCAACGAGGGTGGCAACTAGTCCGACATTCCGCGGCGGCTCGCGCCGCCGCTCCGCAGCAACGCACGAGGCCGGCCCCGTCGGGGCCGGCCTCGACGATTCAGGCGGCGCCGGAGCTCAGGCGGGAACGCCGCCGGGTGTCAGCGGGCGCGGCTCACGCGAGTGCGTGACGACCGTTCCGTCGGGTCCGGCGACGACGTACAGCACCATCGCGACGAGGCCGAAGCTCAGGAGGCCGAGGACGAGCAGGAGGATGAACCAGGTCTTGTCGTCGAGGCGCGAGGTGTTGAGCAGCGCGCCGATCCACGAGACGAGGCCGCCGATCATCGAGCCGAGCACGACCAGGCCCGCGACGACGAGCAAGCCGATCATCCACCACGTGGTCGTCGAGCTGTTGAGGCCGATCACGTCCGGCCCGTCGAGCTGGAAGACGCCATTCGCGAATGCCCACGTGCAGGCGAAGATCCCGAGCACGATGGCCGCGACGAAGGCGGCGATGCTGCCGATGAACAGGCGAGTGATGGCTGGTTTCGTCATGGCGATCCTCCACGGTGTGGGCGCACCCACGAGGATCCGCTGTGCTCGATCTGCCGACCAGTGCCGTCCTGCGCGTTGTACCCGGTCGCCTCAGCCCTTGGTCGCGCCGGCCATCCGATCCAGCGTTTCCAGCGTCACCAATCGGAGCCCGGTCCGCGGTGCCGTCTGGCGCGCGAGCCGGGTCTGACAGGTGCGTGCGGCATCGAAGATGACGAGGGCGGCCACGAGGCGCTCGGCCTCTTCCGCTGCGTGCCGCCGTGCATCGTCGAGCTGGTTCAGGACATCGGCCCCGATCCCTCGCGCGCCCCACTTGCAGTCGTAGGCCTCGGCGGCGCCTGGGACCTCCACCGTGACGTCGTACGGGTGGATCTCGGTGGGGACGCCGTCGAACAGGATGCGCCGTTCACGGTGGATGGCCGGCGTCGGCACGCGGCGGGCGAGCAGTCGCTCGGTCAGGGCTTCCACGATGGCTCCTCGGAACTGGCTGCGCACCTCCTCGCCGCGGCCGGCGACCTCGAGGCTCGCCGCGAGCACGGCCTCCGCTCCAGCCCGCGTCGCCTCGTCGGCGTCGGGCCCGAAGAGCGTCGGGAACATCGTGCGCCATGCCCCCGGATCGAGCGTCTGGCCGTTCATCACGGCGCGGGCCAGCACCCGCCCGGCGTAGCCGGCATCGGCGAGCAACCCGGCAGCCCGCACGACGAGCGGATCGGCCTGGATCGCCGCGTACACGATCGCGCGACCATCCCGCGCCGCGTTCTGGAACCTCACCGGGTGCCTTCGCCCACGGCGAGCAGCGCGACGAGCGGGAGCGTCGACAGCCAGTCGATCGCGCGGTGCGGGTCGGTGATCGACGCGGCTTCCGAGGCGAGGCGGTCGATTGCAGCCTCGGCATCCGGTGGCGCCGGATGCCCCGCCCGAGTGGCCGCGACCGCGCGCAGGGCGCCACCCCAGACCGTCACGAGGTCGCTGACGTACTGCCATTCATCGTCGACGGAGGAAGCGGTCGAGGCGAGGGCGCTCAGCGACGCGATGGCGCGCAGGAGCACGGCGTCAACGGTCGAGGCCATCTCGGGAGGGTATCGCTCGCATGCACGAGCCCGGCCGAGGGAGCGGCCTTCGACGATTCAGGCCCGCGGTCGCGGTCGCTACCC
>DATAIB010000218.1:0-6642 GCA_036262855.1 Candidatus Limnocylindrales bacterium | reverse complement strand
CTCGCAGCCGCTGGCTCTTTCCCACTCCCGTCGCCGTCTCCCCGTCCCTGGTCGACGCCGGCCAGGAGCTGGGCCTCGGACCGCGGGTGGTCGGGCTGCTCGCGGCGCGCGGCGTGACCGTTCCCGACGACCTCCGCCGGTTCCTCGGCGACCCCGCGACGTCCCTGCACGATCCGGCCCTCCTGCCGGATGCGGAGCGATTCCTCGCTCGTGTGGTGACCGCGCGCGACCGCAGCGAGCGGGTCATGGTCTTCGGCGACTTCGACGCCGACGGGATCACCGGGCTCTCGATCCTGACGATCGCGCTGCGGCGGTTCGGCGTCGACACCGTGCCCTACGTCCCGTCACGGCTCGACGAGGGCCACGGGCTGTCGATGGCGTCGATCGCGTCCGCGAAGGAGCACGGCGCCGTGGTGATCATCACCGTCGACACCGGGTCGTCGAGCGTTCGCGAGGTCGAGGCGGCCAACGAGGCCGGCATCGACGTGCTCATCACGGACCACCACCACGTTCCGCCGGTGCTGCCTGCCGCCCTCGCGATCGTGAACCCGCACCGGGCGGACGCCTCGTACCCCGACTCGCGCCTCGCCGGGAGCGGCGTCGCGTTCACGCTGGCGCGCCTGCTGCTCGGTCATGCGGCGCTGCAGCTCGCGGACCTCGCCGCGATCGGCACGGTTGCGGACCTCGCGCCGATCCTCGGCGAGAACCGCGCGATCGTCCAGCTTGGGCTGGAGCGGATGAGGACGGCGCCTCGGCCGGGGATCGCGGCCCTCCTGGCCGCCGCAAAGCTCGCGCCGGCCGACGTGGACCTCGAGACCCTCGCGTTCGCGATCGCGCCGCGCCTCAACGCCGCCGGTCGGGTGGGGGAGGCGTTCGATGCCGCCCGCCTGCTGCTCAGCGACGACGCGGATGAGGCCGACGCGCTTGCGGGTGTTCTGGATGCCGCGAACGTGACCCGACGCGACCTGATGAAGATCGCGATCGCCGACGCGCGCACGTCGCCCGATGCCGTCGACGACGCGGCCGCGACGATCGTCAAGGGGCCGTGGCCGGTGGGGATCGTTGGGCTGGTCGCGTCGCGGCTCGCGGAAGAGCGCGGCAAGCCCGCGATCGTCGGTGCGGAGCTGGGGGACATCGTGCGGGCCTCGTGCCGCAGTGCCGGCGGGCTCCATCTCGCGGATGCGCTCGCCGCGTGCTCGGACCTGCTGCTCCGCCACGGCGGCCACGCGGGCGCGGCGGGGTTCGAGATCGAGGCCGCCAACTGGCCGGCGTTCCGCGAGCGCTTCCTCGCGATCGCCGAGGCGGCGGCTCCGCGGGATCCCACGCCGTCCATCGCGCTGGACCTCGCGATCCGCGCCCGCGACGTCGACTACGCGCTGCATCGAGACCTCCTGAAGCTCGCCCCGTGCGGCGCCGGCAACCCGGAGCCGCTCGTCGCCGTCCTCGGGCTCACCGTGACGAAGGTGCGGGCAACGGGCGACGGCGGGCATACCTCGCTCGTCCTGAAGCGCCGGCTCGACGTCCTCGATGGCATCGCCTTCGGCTGGCCCGAGCTGGCGACGCAGGTCGCCGAGGGCGACGTGATCGATGTCGTCGCGCAGCTCCGGAGCCGCCGCTTCGGGGGCATCGAGTCGCTTCAGCTCGAGATCCGGGATGCAGCGCCGTCCGGCCATCACGAGGAAGCACGCCTGATCCTCGAAGCGGTGCCCGTCGCGGTCGGGCCCGGTGCTGCCCTCGGGCTCGCAACCGCGTGAGCTGCCGATGACCCGCGCCAATCCACGGCCGCGCGGCCCCGTGCCCGCAGGCGTTCGCCGGCTCCCGTTCGACGTCGCGCCGGCCGCCTCCGTCGTCGGTCTGGTCATCATCGCCGCGGTCACCTTCGCGCTGCTCGGTGGCTCGCTGCCGACGGTGGGCGGCAACGGCGGCCCCGGAGGGCCGGGCGGTCCGGTTCGCACGCCCACCCCGTCGAACGTCGTTGTCGTGCCCGACGATCCGCGGGCCAAGGTGCCCGGCCAGATCGTGTACATCAAGGACGGCAACCTGTGGGTCCAATCGGGCACGACGGCCAGGCAGGTCACCTCGGGCGGCAAGGTGTCGATGCCGGCGTGGTCGCCGGACGGCCAGTGGATCTACTGCATCAGGACGGCGAACAAGGATGGCCGCTGGCCCTCCGCGGGCGTCATCCGCACGTACAACCTGACCGTTCCGAGCCTCGTGCGACTGAAGGCCGACGGCTCCGGTGAGCCCGAGGTCCTGCTCACGGGCAACGTGACGAAGGGCTCGAACACGTGGTCCTACTTCATCCGCCAGCCCTCGATCTCGCCCGACGGCACGAAGGCCGCGATCATCACCGACGGCCCCGACCCGACCCGCAGCGACATCGTCCTGAAGATCGTGAGCCTCGCGGACGGGAGGATCTCCGACCCGAAGCTCGGCGAGGCGCTCGGGCTCGGGCACCAGGATCCGGCATGGTCGCCGGACGGGACGCAGATCCTGTACACGCGGAACAACCGGGAGGGCGCGCGCGGCACGCCGGCGATCTACCGCTACAACCTCGCGACCGGCAAGTCGACGGCGCTGACGGGCCCCGGCTACATGTCGCCCGCGTGGTCCCGCGACGGGCGGTACGTCGTCGCGACGAGGACGAGCACCTTCGGGACGGACGTCGTCATCCTCGACGCGAAGAACGGCGCGGAGCTGCTCCGGGTCACGAAGGACGAGAGCTCCTTCAACCCGGTATGGTCGCCGGCAGGGGACGCGGTGGCGTTCTTCCGGGTGCAGAGCGGCGTCGTCGACCTCTACATGGTCCCGCTCCAGGGCACGCCCGGCGCCTGGACCGCAGGGGACGCGCTCGCGCTGACGGTCAGCGCGGGCCTCGCAGCGTCATCGCGTCCGGCCTGGTTCATCCCGGCGGACCAGCTGCCACCGCTGCCGACCGATACGCCCATCCCGCCGTCGGCGGCGCCGGCTTCGTGAGCCAGCTCACCGGGACCTACCTCGAGCGCTTGGCGGCGCGGAGCGCCGCGGTCGGCTCGGTGCTCTGCCTCGGGATCGACCCCGATCCGGCGAACATGCCCGAGGGATTTGGCGACGATGTCGCCTCGATCGAGCGATTTGCCGCGCTGGTGCTCGACGCGGCACTGCCGTTCGCGGCGTGCGTCAAGCCGAACCTCGCGTTCTTCGAGGCGTACGGGGCCGCCGGATGGGCCGCGCTGGAGCGGGTGCGGGCACGGATCCCGGCGGACGTCCCGGTGATCGCCGACGCGAAGCGCGGCGACATCGGCTCCACGACCGCGCGCCAGGTCGTCGGCTATTTCGACGCCCTGGGTGTCGACGCGGTCACGATCAACCCGTACCTCGGCGAGGAGTCGCTGATGGGCTACCTCGAGCGGTTGGACCGCTTCGCGTACGTCCTGTGCCGCACATCGAATCCGGGCGCGCTGGACGTGCAGGGCCAGCAGCTGACGCCGCGCGGGCCCGCCGCGATCCGCGGCGCAGCTCCGGCAGAGCCGGTGTGGGCCCGCATCGCCCGGGACGCCTCGACGTGGGGCCCAGGCGGGACGGTGGGCCTCGTCGTCGGCGCGACGGCGCCGGAAGAGCTCGCAGCGGTCAGGGCCATCACTCCCGGCACCGCGTTCCTCGTGCCGGGCGTCGGCGCCCAGGGCGGCAGCATCGACGCCGTGCTCGCGGCCGGACCCGCCACTGCAGCGCCGGCGGGCGGGCGGCCGGGCGGCGGGCTCGTGGTCAACGTGTCGCGCGGCATCTCCGGCGCCGCGACATCGGGTGACCTCGGCGCGGCGGTTGCGGAGGCTGCTCGAACGTGGGCCGCCAGGCTCCCCGTGCTACCGTAATTCGCATGCCGTTCCCCAACATCGGCCCCGGCGAGCTGATCATCATCCTGATCATCGCGCTCGTGGTCCTCGGCCCCGGCAAGCTCCCCGACGTCGCACAGTCGCTCGGGAAGAGCCTTCGCGAGTTCCGGAAGGCCGCGTCCGATGTCACCGACGTGGCAAAGGTCGATGCGCCTGCGCCCACCGCGCCGGCAGCACCCTCGGCGCCGATCGTCGCCCCGACGCCGGCAGCTCCCGTTGCCGCCGCGCCCGTCCCGAACACGCTCACCAACGCGTCGGAGCCGAACACGCTGTCGGCTGACAGCGAGGCCGGGGAGCCAGTCGCAGCAGGCACGGCGACCGCGCCCACGACGCCCGATTCGAACGCTCCCTAGCCTGACCGGGCGCGTCCCGGCCGGCAGCGCCCACCGATGACCACCGTGATCGAATCAGGCCCCGCGCTCGGCTCCATGCCGCTGACCGCGCACCTCGCGGAGCTGCGGAATCGGCTGCTGTGGTCGATCGGCGCCGTGCTCGTCGGCGCCGTGGTCGGGTTCGTCTTCGGCGACCCGATCATCGCCTTCCTCCAGGCGCAGCTGCCGCCCGATGTGAACCTCCAGCAGATCGAGCTCGGCGACGGATTCGCGATCCAGATCCAGATCGCCCTGGTCGTCGGCGTCGTCCTCGCAATGCCGGTCCTGCTCTGGCACGTGTGGCGCTTCATCTCGCCGGGCCTGACGCGCGACGAGCGTCGCGCGGTGCTGCCGTGGATCCCGATGGCCCTCGTGTTCTTTGCCATCGGGGTGTCGATCGCCTTCGTCATCCTCCCGTTCGCCGCGCAGTTCCTCCTGAGCTTCGTGCCGCCCGGGGTCCAGCGGAACATCAACATCCGGAGCTATTTCGACTTCATCACGAGCCTGTTCCTCGCGTTCGGCATCCTGATGGAGTTCCCGATCCTGCTGATCGGGCTGTCGCGCGTCCGGATCGTCACCTCCGAGCGGCTCGCGCGCTCCCGCCGCCTGATCATCCTCGTGATCGCGATCTTCTCGACGGTCGCCACGCCGGGTGGGGACCTGGTCAGCCCGACCGTGCTCGGCCTGACGCTCTACATCCTCTTCGAGGGCACGGTGTTCTTCATCCGCCGCACCGGCCGCTGAGCGCGGCCGTCGGGGCGTCCTAGACTTCAGCGCGATGGCCACCGACGCGGAGCCCACGGTCAGCGCGAACGACGCCATGCGTGCCACCAATGCCCCGCATGTCGTCGTCATCAGCGGCCTATCGGGTGGTGGCAAGACAGCGGCGGCGAAGCTGTTCGAAGACCTGGGCTATGTCGTCGTCGACAACCTGCCGGGCGAGCTCCTGCCGAACCTCGCCGAGCTCGTCGTCCATGAACCCGCGCGGTTTGCGCGGGTTGCGATCGTCCTCGATGTCCGGGCGGGCGATGCCGAGACCGCGTACCGGGGCATGCGCGGTGCGCTCGAGGGCCGCGGCATCCGGCCGCAGGTCTTCTTCCTCGAGGCGAGCGACGAGACGATCATCCGGCGCTTCTCGGAGACCCGGCACCGGCACCCGCTGGCGAATGGGCGCTCCACCCAGGCCGCCATCTCGCTCGAACGCGGGCTGCTCGATCCGATCCGCGCCGAGGCCGATGTCGTCGTCGATACGACGGACCTGCCGCTGCGCGACCTGCGAGAGCGTCTGTTCGCGCGGCTCGGCGACATCCAGCCGGACCGCATGACGATCCAGATCGTGAGCTTCGGCTACAAGTTCGGGATCCCGCTCGAGGCAGACCTCGTCTTCGATACGCGCTTCATCCAGAACCCCTACTACGTGCCGGACCTGCGCGAGCACTCCGGGCTCACGGAGCCGGTGCGCGAGTTCGTGCTCGCGCAACCGGGCGCCAAGGAGTACCTCGACAAGATCGAGGACCTGGTCGACTTCTCCATCCCCGCCTTCGAAGCGGAGGGCAAGAGCCGGCTCACGATCGGCATCGGGTGCACCGGCGGGCGGCATCGATCCGTGGTCGCTGCGGAAGAGCTCGCACGTCGCCTCAAGGAGCGTGGTCGCGGACCGCTCGAGGTCTTCCACCGCGAGCTGCAGCGGGCGTGAGCACGATCACGAGGCGCCGCCGCTGATGCAGCTCCGGCGATGGCTCCAGCCCGGGCTGGGCATCAAGCGCTGGCTGCTGGTCATGTTCCTCGGGCTGCTCGTGCTGGCGGTCGGCGGCGCCCAGTTCCTGCGCCAGGTCACGAAGGACCTCGAGCCGGGTGGCGCGACCCAGACCGTCGTCGACCTGATCACGCTGCAGTTCCTGCCCTTTGCACTGCGTGGGCTCGTCATCGGCATGCTCGGGCTCGTCCTCGTGGTCATCGGCGCGTGGAAGGCGGCGCGGGCGTTGACCCAGCCGCTGCGGCCGAACGAGGAGACGCCCCTCGCCGACGTCCTGTACCAGAAGCGGCAGCTCGCCCGCGGCCCGCGCATCGTGGCGATCGGTGGCGGCACGGGGCTGTCCACGCTCCTGCGAGGGCTCAAGGAGCACTCCGGCAACATCACCGCGATCGTCACGGTGGCGGACGACGGCGGCTCCAGCGGCGCGCTGCGCGAGGAGCTCGGCATCCCGCCGGTCGGCGACATCCGGGCGTGCATCGCCGCGCTCGCGGACGCGGAGCCACTCATGAGCGAGCTGCTGGGCTACCGGTTCCCGGGCTTCCAGCGCGGCGAGAGCGGGCTGGTCGAGACGGAGAAGGGCGGACTCAGCGGGCACGCCGTGGGCAACCTGCTGCTGGCGGCCCT
Source organism: Candidatus Limnocylindrales bacterium (assembly GCA_036262855.1). GTDB lineage: Bacteria > Chloroflexota > Limnocylindria > Limnocylindrales > CSP1-4 > UBA5189. The sequence goes on along the minus strand of DATAIB010000218.1, from coordinate 19 downwards.
GACGGCCCTCGAGCACGGT
>DATAIB010000217.1:0-5565 GCA_036262855.1 Candidatus Limnocylindrales bacterium | reverse complement strand
GCCCTTCGTGCTCCAGGACGGCACGGTCGGCGGTGTCGTGTTCGCCGAGTCGAAGGTGGATCCCGCGGTGGGCTACGCGCTCGCCACGACGCCGGTCGTGAACGCGATCAGCGGAGCGCTCGGGCGGACCGCCGCGGTGCCGACGGGCCCCTGCGTCCACTGACCGACGAGCCGTCCGGCGCCCGTTCCCGTCCCGGCGTTGTTCCGTAACGATCATGGGGGGACCCGTACGGGAGGATTTGGGACTGGATCTGCGTTCCCATGACCGTGGTTGGGCACGATCCAGGCTCGCGCGCGAGTGGCGGGCTGGTCCTGAAACGTCGATTCGTGCCGTAACGGTCCCCCGGCGACCGTTACGGAATTTCTGGCCAGGTTCGGCCGCGGTCGTGCATCGGGCGTCCATCCGCCGAGGCCCCTAGGATCGCCCGATGTCGATGACGAACCCCGCCGCGAATCCCGCCGAGACGGCGCCCACGACGAACGCCGCCGAGCAGCTCCGCGCCCAGGCCGACGCATTCTGGGACCGCTTCATGGCCGAGTACCCCACGTGGGCCACGATCGTCGGTGACCGACGCTACGACGACCGGCTCGAGGACATCTCGCCCGACGGCGTCGCGCGCCGCCTCGCCTGGCTCGACGAAGTCGCGGCAGACGCGACGGCGATCCCGGTCGATGGCCTGTCGTCGATGCAGCGCGTCACCCGGCAGATGCTGATCGACGAGGCCGCGAACCAGGCGCGCTCGATCCGGACGCGGCTCAACGAGTGGACGGTCGACCCGCTCCAGGGCCCGATGATGAGCCTGCTCGACATCGTCGACTACCAGACGATCACGACGCCCGAGGACGGCCGGAACCTGGTCGAGCGCTTCCGCGGCATCGGCCGCTACCTCGACCAGATGGGCGCAGAGCTGCGCGAATCCGCTGCCGATGGCCGAGTGGCCGTCGAGAACCCGGTCGATAAGATGCTGAACATCCTCGACGGCCTCGTCGACAAGGCGCCCGACGAGTGGAAGCTCGCCGGCCCGGCCCGCGCCGAGCATGAGGACTGGAACGCCGCCGACCTCGAGTGGTTCCGCGCGAACCTGATGACCGTGGTCACCGACGTGGCGATCCCGGCCTTCCGCCGCTACCAGGAGACGCTCAGGCGCGACATCCGGCCGCTTGCACGGCCGTCGGACAAGCCCGGCATCTGCCACCTCGACGGCGGCCTCGAGGCCTATCGCGACGCCATCCGGGTGCACACCACGCTCGACCTCGCGCCCGAGGACATCCACGCGACCGGCCTTGCCGAGATCGCACGCATCGATTCGGAGTTCGAGGAGCTCGGCAAGCGGGTCCTCGGCACGAACGGGCTCCAGGAGACGCTGGGCGCGCTCCGGAATGACAAGCGCCTCTACTTCGAGACCGCGGACCAGGTCTTCGAGATCGCGAAGGTCTCGCTCGCGCGCGCGCAACAGGCGGTGCCGGACTGGTTCGGTCGGATTCCGGGCGCGTCGTGCGTCGTCGTGCCCGTGCCGAGCCACTCCGAGGTCCACCAAACGATCGCGTACTACTCGTGGCCGGCGATGGATGGTTCGCGGCCCGGTCGCTACTACATCAACCTCTACGCCCCGGAGACGCGGCCGCGCTACGAGGCGGAGTGCCTGGCGTTCCACGAATCCGTGCCCGGCCACCACCTCCAGATCGCGATCGCGCAGGAGCTCCCGGACCTGCCGGCCTTCCAGCGCATGCTCGGGTCGACCGCGTTCGCGGAAGGCTGGGGCCTGTACACGGAGCGCCTGTCGGACGAGATGGGCCTCTATTCGTCCGACATGGACCGCTTCGGGATCCTGTCGTTCGATGCCTGGCGTGCGGGGCGGCTCGTGGTCGACACGGGCATGCACGCGCTCGGCTGGACCCGCCAGCAGGCGATCGACTTCCTGACCGAGCACAGCGCCCTGGGCCTGAACAACATCGTCAACGAGGTCGACCGCTACATCGTCTGGCCCGGCCAGGCACTCGCCTACAAGACCGGCCAGCTCGAGATCCTGCGGTTGCGCGCCGATGCGCGCGCCCGCCTCGGTGACCGGTTCGACATCAAGGCGTTCCACGACACCGTGCTCGGCGCCGGCGCGATCTCGCTGCCCGCGCTCCGGGGCCGCGTCGAGGAGTGGCTGGGCAGCCTCTCCGCCTAGGTCGCGTCGCCTCGCTCGCGGCGCGCGATCGCCGCCGTCACCCGCCCCCGAACCGCGGGCATCGTGTCGAGCAGCCGCTCGAACTCGTGGTGGCGGAGCTCCAGCGCGACCACGTCGCTGACGGCGGTCGCGGTCGCGGTGCGCGGCTTCTTCTCGAGCAGCGCAATCTCACCGAGGAACCCGCCCGCGGTCATCGACCGGATCTGCCGCGCGCCGCGATCGATGCGGACCGTGCCGTCGAGGATCACGTAGAAACCGTCGCCGATCTCGCCCTCGAGCATCAGCGCCGTCCCGGCAGGGAACTGCACCTCGCGGGCGAGGATCGCGACCGCCTGCAGGCTCCGATCGTCGAGGTCCGCGAAGAGCGGAACACCGCGCAGGACGTCGAGCTTGTCGGTCATGGCGAGAGGATAGGCATGCCATCCTTGGCGGGCATGTCGGGGATCCTCGCGCCGGTCCGCTCCCTGCTGAAGTCGCTCCGGGCGGCCCTGGCGAACGACGGCCTCCGCCGCATCGAGGCGTTCTGGACGCTCGGCATCGCGGCGGACGCGGGCCTCCTCGTCGTGCTGCTCATCGAGGTGTACGCCCGCGATGGCGTGGTCGCGGCCGGCGTGCTGGGCGCGGTCCGGATGATCCCCAGCGTGCTGTCCGGGATGCTCGCGGGCACGGCGCTGGCGCGCTTCCGCGCGGAGCGCGTGCTGTTCGTGCTCGGCCTCGTGCGGGTCGTGGCGGCAACGGCGTGCGCGATCGTCATCGCAACCGGCGGGTCCACGCTCCCGCTGTACATCCTGGCGGCGATCTCGGCTGCGGCGGCCGCGCCGTCACGGCCCGTCTCGGCGACGCTGATGCCCGCCGTGGCCCGCAGCCCGCAGGAGCTGGTCGCGGCGAACATGGCGTGGTCGACCGGCGAGGGCCTCGGCTCGATGGTCGGGCCCGTGGTCGTCGGCGCCTTCGTGGCGGCCGGCCGGCCGGAGCTCGGTGCCGCGGCAGCCGCGGTCGCGTTCCTCGTCGGCGCCATCTTCATCGGCCGGCTCCGCTTCGAACATGCCGCGGATGCGACAGGTGGCGGCGGAACACAGGCCCGCGGGCTGCGCCTGCTCGACGGCTTCCGGATCATGCGTCGCCGGCCCGTCGTGGGCTGGAGCCTGCTCTCCGTCTTCGCGCAGATCCTGACCCGTGGCCTGCTCACCCCGCTCACCGTCGTGGCGGCGATCGAGCTCCTCGGCATGGGCGAGCCGGGCGTTGGCCTGCTGAACGCCGGGCTGGGCCTCGGTGGCCTGCTCGGGGCGGTCTTCGCGGTGAGCCTGACGCGGACCGAGCGGCTCGTGCGGACCGAGGCTGCTTCGGTCGCGTGGTGGGGCGCACCGATCGCGATCATCGGCCTGCTCCCGATCCCGGGCGTGGCGCTCGTCGCCATGGTCGTCATCGGCATTGCCAACGCGACGTTCGACATCGCGCTGTTCACGATCATCCAGCGCGGCACCGCGAACGAGGAGCGCGCGCCGGTGTTCGCGCTGCTCGAAGGGCTCGTGGGGGTGGGTCTCGTCGTCGGCAGCCTGCTCGCGCCCGTGCTGCTCGACGAGTTCGGGATCCGCGGCGCGCTCGCGGTCACCGGCGCGATCCTGCCGATCGTGGCGCTCATCGTGTACGGGCGCATCGGGAAGGCGGACCGCATCTCCGTCGTCGACGAGACGATGCTCCAACTGCTGCGAACCGTTCCCGTCTTCGAGGAGCTGCCGCTCACCGCGTTCGAACGGCTGGCGGCCGCCCTGGAGCCGATCGAGTTCGAGGCCGGCGACACGATCATGCGCGAGGGCGACCTCGGTGACCGCTTCGTGGTCATCGACCAGGGCGAGGTCGAGGTGACCGCCGGCGGTCGACCGATGTCGCGCCTGGGCCACGGCGCCGGCGTGGGCGAGATCGCGCTGCTGCGCCGGTCGCCGCGAACCGCGACCGTGACCGCGCTCACGGCGGTGCGCGCCTACGGCATCGCATGCCACGCCTTCGTCGCGGCCGTCTCCGGGCCGGCAGCCGCCGCCGTCACGGAGCGGATCGCGGAGGCGAACCTGCGCCGAGGCAGCGCGCCGGGCGTCGACGGCGGCGCCGGCGGCGGCGGCGCGCCATCGGCCGCCGAGGGCAGTGCGGCCTAAACTCGCCCCATGCCCAACGGACCGCTGCCCTACGACCGACCCACCGACGGCGCGAAGCGGCACTCGCACGCCCTCACGGACGGCCCCGATCGGGCGCCGGCGAGAGCGATGCTCAAGGCGATCGGCTTCACGGACGACGACCTCGCCCGGCCCCTCGTGGGCGTCGCGACGACGTGGATCGAGACGATGCCGTGCACGTACAACCAGCGCCGGCTTGCCGAGTTCGTGAAGGAAGGGATCCGCGCGGGCGGCGGCACGCCGATGGAGTTCAACACGATCGCCGTCTCGGACGGCGTTTCGATGGGCACCGAGGGCATGAAGGCGAGCCTGATCTCACGCGAGGTCATCGCGGATTCGATCGAGCTCGTGGTCCGGGGCCACCTGCTCGATGGCGTCGTCTGCCTCGTCGGCTGCGACAAGACGATTCCCGGCGCGGCGCTTGCCATGGGCCGCCTCGATGTCCCCGGGCTGATCCTCTACAACGGCACGATCTACCCAGGCAAGCTCAAGGGCCGGGACCTCGACATCGTGTCCGTGTTCGAGGCGGTGGGTGCGTACCGCGCGGGCAAGATGCGCCTCGAGGAGCTGTACGAGATCGAGAGCGCGGCATGCCCCGGCGCCGGCGCGTGCGGCGGCCAGTACACGGCGAACACGATGTCGATGGTGATGGAGGTCCTCGGGCTCTCGCCGGCCGGCCTCAACGGCATCCCGGCCGAGGACCCTGACAAGGACGGGGCTGCGCGCAAGGCCGGCGAGCTGGCGATGACGCTGGTGCGCCACGACGTCCGTCCGTCATCGATCGTCACCCGCAACGCGCTGGAGAACGCGATCGCCGCGATCGCCGCCACCGGCGGCTCCACGAACGGCGTGCTCCACCTCCTCGCGATCGCCCATGAGTTCGGGCTGGAGCTCTCGATCGACGACTTCGACACGATCGCCTCCCGCACCCCGATCGTGGCCGACCTGCGGCCGGGCGGCCGGTACGTTGCCGCGGACCTGTACAACGCCGGCGGGCTGTCCCTGGTCACGCGCGAGCTCTTGAAGCGCGACCTGCTCCACGGCGACGAGAAGAACGTCGACGGGCGCACGCTGGCCAGGACGGCCGAGGCGGCGAAGGCGACGGACGGCCAGCAGGTCGTGCACTCGATCGACGAGCCCCTCAAGCCGACCGGCGGCCTGGCGATCCTGAAGGGCTCCCTCGCGCCCGAGGGCTGTGTGGTGAAGCTCGCCGGCCACGAGCG
>DATAIB010000216.1:0-1930 GCA_036262855.1 Candidatus Limnocylindrales bacterium | reverse complement strand
CGCGTCACAGGCTTCGAGGATCGGCCGAAGGCCCTCGTCGGGGATGACGCGGGAGACGAAGACGCGCGGCTTCGTCACGCGAGCCGTCCCGTTCGGGTCACGCGGGTGTGGCGCCCGGCGTGTCGGTGGCGCCCGAGGCGACGAACGTGCGAATCCGCGTGAGCGCCTCGCGGAGGTTCGCCTGCGAGTTCGCGTACGAGATCCGGATGTGGTTCGCGCCGACGCCACCGAACGCAGTGCCCGCCAGGACGCAGACGCCGGCTTCGTAGAGCAGCCGGTCGGCGAGCTGCTGGCCGGTCATGCCCGTCTCCGAGATGTCCGGGAAGACGTAGAACGCGCCCTGCGGCTTCGCGCAACGGAAGCCCGGGATCTCGTTGAGCCCGTCGACGATCAGGTTCCGCCGGGCGTCGAACTCGCGAACCATCGCCTCGACCTCGTCCTGCGGCCCGCGCAGCGCCTCGATCGCGCCGACCTGCGCGAATGCGGTCACGCCGGAGATCGTATTGATGATCAGCTGGCTGTACGCCTGGACGAGCCAGTCAGGGACGATCGCATACCCCATCCGCCAGCCGGTCATCGCGTACGTCTTCGAGAAGCCGTCGAGCACGATCGTCCGCTCCTGCATGCCGGGCAACGAAGCGATCGAGACGTGCTCTGCGCCGTCGTACAGGATCCGGCTGTAGATCTCGTCCGAGAGGACGACCAGGTCGTGCTCGAGCGCCAGCTCGGCGATCCGCTCGTTGTCCTCGCGGGTCAGCACGCCGCCGGTCGGGTTCGCCGGGGAGTTGAGGACGATCAGCTTCGTCCGCGGCGTGATGAGGGCCGCCAGCTCGTCGACGTCGAGCCGGAAGTCGTTCTCCATCCGGATCGGGATCGGGACGGACGTGCCGCCGACGAACCGCGTGATCGAGTCGTAGATCGGGTAGCCCGGGTCGGGCACGATCACCTCGTCGCCCGGGTTCACCAGGGCCATGATCGCGTAGACCATCACGCCCTTGCCGCCGACGGTCACGAATGTGTTCTCGGGCTTGGCGGTGAACCCGCGTCGGGCGGTGGTGTCCTCGGCGATTGCGGCGCGCAGCTCCGGCAGGCCGGCGTACGGGGGGTAATGCGTCATCCCGTCGTCGATCGCCTTCTTCGCCGCTTCGCGGACGTTCGCCGGCGTGTCGAAATCCGGCTCCCCGATCTGCAGGAAGACGACGTCCCTGCCGGTCGCAGCGAGCGCGCGGGCGCGGGCGGAGACCTCGAACGCGTTCTCGGTGCCGATCGTTTCCATTCGGGACGCTGGTTTCATGGCCCAGATCATAGGGGCCGGTAAACTCATCCGATCGTGACGCGCTACTACTCGATCGACGAAGCCAACGCCACCCTCCCCGAGGTCGACCGGATCCTCATCGCCCTCCGCGATCAGCGTGAAGAGCTGATCGCCCGGCGCGACAAGGTCGTCGAGCTCTCGCCCGATGACGACAGCAGCGCGCTCGCCGCGGGCGTTGCCGAGCAGGTGCGACTGCTGCGCCTCTCCATGCAGGGCCTCATCGACCAGATGCAGGCGGGCGTGGCGCGGCTCGTCGAGCTCGACGTGACGCTCCGTGACATCGCAACCGGCCTGATCGACTTCCCGGCGCTGGTCAGCGGCCGACCCATCTGGCTCTGCTGGCGCCTCGGCGAGGGCGACATCGAGTCGTGGCACGCGCACGACGAGGGCTTCGACTCGCGCCGACCGCTGAGCGACCTGCCCGCCGGATCCAGTCACGGCTCCGGAACGCCCGCGGCCTAGGTCCGAGGTTCGTGCGGCCACGCCGGACCAGCGGATCATCCAGGGCGGACGCGCCAAGGCCTACCGGCCACTGCCCGACGCCGAGCGGCGCGCAGCGTTCGAGGCGGGACTTGCGGCCTACGCGAACGGCGACTTCTTCGAGGCCCACGAGCT
>DATAIB010000215.1:0-2541 GCA_036262855.1 Candidatus Limnocylindrales bacterium | reverse complement strand
ACCGACACGATCATGTCCGACGACCTCCGGCGCGCCGAGCTTGCGGCCGAGGTGCTGGCGGTGGGCCGCCCGGCCTGAGGCAGCGCAGGTACGCTTCCGGCGATGCACACCCGCGACCGTGCCGATCTCTCGCGCACGTGGGCGCTCGTCCCGATCCGGGGCCTGGAGACGGCGAAGACGCGCCTCGGCGGTGACCTCGACGCAGAGGAGCGCACCGCGCTCGTCACAGAGCTGCTGCGCCGCACGCTGGTCGCCACGCGGGACGCGACACTCATCGAAGGCACCGTTGTCGTCACCAGGGACGGCGAGGCCGCAGAGATCGCGCGCCGGCACCAGGCGACCGGACTCGTGGAGCGCGCGCCGGGACTCAACGGGGCCATCGAAGCGGCGCGGTCGCTCGCGCAGGCGCGTGGCGCGACGGCGGTCCTCGTCCTGCCGGCAGACCTGCCGGCGGTTTCAGCAACCGCGATCGACGCGCTGATCTCCACCGCCGTGGCGATGGCGATGGTCGACGGGCGGCCCGAGCAGCCGATCGTCGCCATCGTGCCGGACCGGCACGGCCAGGGAACGAACGCGCTCCTCGTGACGCCCGCCGACACCATCGCGCCGGCGTTCGGCGCCGCCAGCCATGCCCGGCACCGCGCGGCAGCGAAGGCCGCCCGAGCGCGGTTCCTCGAGCTCGAGGGGCCGCTCTCCCTCGACGTCGACACAGCCGCGGACCTGCTCGACGCCGAGGCAGCGCTGGGGTCACTTCGTGGCTGAGCCGTACCGGCTCGAGGTCATCGCCCTCGAGGGCATCCCCGAGATCCACACGGACGACGACCTGCCCCAGATCGTCGTCGACGCGTTGCGCGCCACGCCCGATGCGCTCCCTGCCCACGACGATGACGTGCTGGTCGTGACCCAGAAGGTCGTCTCGAAAGCCGAGGGTGCGATCGCGGACCTCACGTTGATCGAGCCGCGTCCGGAGGCGGTGGCGTTCGCCGAGAAGTGGGATCGCGACGCGCGCCAGGTGGAGCTGGTGCTGCGCCACGCGAAGCGCGTCGTGCGCATGGACAACGGCGTCGTCATCACGGAGACGCAGCACGGCTTCGTCTGTGCGAACGGCGGCATCGATGCCTCGAACGTCGGGCCGGACACCGGCTCGATCGTCACGCTCCTCCCGGATGACCCGGACGCTTCGGCCGCGCGCATCCGCACCGCCGTGCGCGAAGCGACGGGCATCGATGTCCCGGTGCTCATCTCCGATTCGTTCGGCCGACCGTGGCGGTACGGCATCGTCGACGTGGCGATCGGCGTCTCGGGGCTGCTCCCGCTCGAGGACCTGCGGGGCACGCCGGACCACGACGGGCGCGTCATGAAGTCGACGGTCCGTGCCGTCGCCGACGAGCTCGCATCCGCCGCGGAGCTCACGCTGGGCAAGCGCGCGGGTCGGCCCGTGGCGCTCCTCCGTGGCGCCGGGTTCACGCGAGGCGAGGGGTCCATCCGCGACGTCCTGATGCCGGAGTCGTTCGACCTCTTCCGGTAGGTCTTCCGCTAGGCTCGAAGGTCCATGAAGTTCGGCCTGCAGATCCCCTCGTTCTCGTTCCCGGGCGGTACGGAGGCGATCGCGCCGACGCTCGCGCGGATCGTCCGCACCGCCGACGAGGTCGGCTTCGATTCGATCTGGGTGATGGACCACCTGTTCCAGATCCGCTCGGTCGGGCGGCCCGAGGAACCCATGCTCGAGGGCTGGACCGCGCTCGGGTTCATCGCGGCGCACACGAAGCGCGCGCGGATCGGGCTCATGGTCGGGGGCATCCACTACCGCCACCCGGGCCTCTGGGTGAAGGCCGCGACGACGCTGGACGTGCTGTCGGGCGGACGCGCGTGGCTGGGCCTCGGCGCGGCGTGGAATGAAGAGGAATCGCGCGGGCTCGGGTTCGACTTCCCGCCGCTCGGGACGCGGTTCGAGCTGCTCGAGGACACGCTCCGGATCGCGCACGAAATGTTCCAGGAGCCACTCGGCTCGCAGCGGGCGCTCGCCGGTACGCACTACCAGCCGACGCGCCTGCTGAACTCGCCGCAGTCGATCTCGCGGCCCCGCGTCCCGATCATGATCGGTGGCGGCGGCGAGCAGAAGACGCTGCGCCTGGTGGCCCAGTACGCCGACGCGGCCAACGTCTTCGGCGGCCCGGAGCGCATCCACCACAAGTGGCAGGTGCTCAAGGAGCACTGCGAGCGGATCGGCCGCCCGTACGAGGAGATCGAGCGGTCCACGCTCCAGGGATCGTTCCGGATCTCGCGCGACGGCTCCGGCGGCGCGATCACGCCGGGCAACCTCGTCAACCACTACGGCGAGCTGGCGGATGCGGGCGCGCAGCACGTGCTGTTCTCGCTGCGCGACGCCGAGAACACGGAGCAGCTGGAGCTGCTCGGTTCCGACGTGTTCCCGCAGCTGCGGGCGCTTTGATGCCAACGGTGTCGATACCCCCTGGGGGTATGGTCGTCGTGGTAGACTTGCGTCAATGAGCAAACAGCAGCTGGACACGCCAGCTCCCA
>DATAIB010000214.1:0-4109 GCA_036262855.1 Candidatus Limnocylindrales bacterium | reverse complement strand
CGAAGGAGCGCAGGTGGATGTCGGCCACGGCCTCGGCATCGGCGAGCGTGGCGCGTCGGAGCGTGATCATGCCGTGGATGGTCGCACGGTCGCTCCTTGACCGGTCGAATGCCAGTCCCATTGTCGTTTTGGGGCTTGCCGGCCTCAGAAGGCGGGGCTCCCATGGTCCACTGGGCAGCCGTTCGGTCGATTCCTGATGTCCCATGCACGGCTCTGGTTCTCACGCGGCTGCCGTTGGCCGCGAAGGCGCTCCCAACCCCCGAAAGGACGACTGGACTGGCATCGGCGACGACAAGGCTCGCGACAGCGCCGGGCCGCTTGCGCCAGCGCGGCCTCGTTGCCGGCGTCTGCTACGCGTGATGCGGCGCGACGACCGGGAGCTTGTTGCGCATGCCCGTGTCGATCGCATAGGCGGTCTCGATGCCGGAGCCGATGGCCCCCTCGATCCAGCGCCGCTCCAGCCGCGAGCAGGCATCGCCGGCGAACCACACGCGATGCACGGGGCGCCGGATGTCGTCGAAGAACCGGCCGGTCATCTCATACGGTCGGAACAGCGGCCCGATGCCGCCGCCGTGGCGATCGAGGGCCCAGTCGTGCGAGACGCCGAATTCGAACGTCTCCTTCGCCTCGGGATGGATCTTCGCAAGGTCCTCCAGCGCCTGGGCGATCCGCTGCTGCTCGTCGAGCATCGAGTACGCCATCGAGTCCTGCTCCCAGGCATACGAGGCGATGATCACGCCCTTGTCGATCGACGGGTCCTGGCCGGCCGGCGTGTACACCACGTTGCGGATCGCCAGGTCCGTGACCGTGACGCCGGACGTGATCGCGTAGTCGTCCTTCCACCAGCGGCGGCTGAACTGCATGAAGATCTTGTGGGCACGGCCGTAGTAGACGTTCCGGATCGTGAACCACTTGTCGACGTCCAGGCCGCTGATCTCCATGTGCCGGAGCAGCACCAGCGGCACGGTCAGGATCACCTCGTCCGCCTTCGCGAACGACTCGGTGCCCACGGCGTCGTGGTAGCGGACGACGACCTCGCGCGGGTGCTGCTCGATCGCGTGCACCTCGGCGCCCAGGCGCGTGTTGTCCATCAGGTGCGGCGCGAATGCATGTGGCAGCGCGTCGGCACCGGCGACGATGTACTCGAGGTCACCGAACACGTCGTCGTACCAGTGCGCGAACCACTCGACGAGCGAGAAGTGGAAGCGGCCCTCGATGTTGAACAGCGGGCCGAGCAGCCACAGCGCCTGCTCGCTGACGCCGCGTTCCAGGAGGTAGCCGAGCAGCGAGTAGCGGTCGTACTGCTCGATGACCGCCGCCCAGCCGCCCGGCTGGCCCACGAGGTCGATCAGCGGCTGCATGACGTCGTGCAGCAGCTTCGCGGGCTCCTTGCCGCGTTCACCCTCGGGCAATCCGACATCGAACGAGGTCGCGGTGAACTCGGAGCGCCGGACTCCCTTCCCCTGGAGGTACACGAACGTGTCCGGGTCGTCCATCCCGAACGGCTTCGTGGGCAGCTTGAATCGCTCGTGGATGAGGTGCTGTCCGAGCCGATGCTGGCGCGGGAACCGCATCGCGCCGAACTCGCCGTACATCTTCCCGGCGAAGCCGTGGTACGTGAAGATGCGGCCGCCGAGCCGGTTGCGCGCCTCGAGGATCGTCACGCGATGGCCGGCTTCCTTGAGCAGCAGGCCCGCCGTGAGCCCGGCGATGCCCGCGCCGACGATGACCACGTGCTTCTTCGGGCCATCCTTGGACAGGCCGTCGCGCAGGGTGGCAAGGAGGTCGAGCGGGGCGTTCGAGGTCGTCGTCATGGGCAGAGGGTATCGAGTGTCGCCGCGCCTCCGGTGGTGGTTCCGGTGGTGAAGGCCGTCGCCTAGACTCCCGCGGTGGCCCTGATCTCGATTCGATCGCTGACCAAGCGCTACGGCAGCGCCGTGACCGCGCTCGATGCGCTGACGGTCGACATCGAGCCGGGCATCGTGGGGCTTGTCGGGTCCAACGGGGCAGGGAAGTCCACCCTCATCAAGATCCTGCTCGGCCTCGTTGCGCCCACCTCGGGCGAGGCGAAGGTGTTCGACCTGGATGTGCAGACTCGCGGGACGGACATCCGCCAGCTCGTCGGGTACATGCCCGAGCACGATTGCCTGCCGCCCGACACCACCGCCACCGACTGGGTGTCGCACCTCGCGCTCATGTCCGGCCTGCCGCGCACCGCGGCGCGCGAGCGCACCGCCGAGGTCCTGCGGCACGTGGGCCTGTACGAGGAGCGCTACCGCGCGATCGGCGGCTACTCCACCGGCATGAAGCAGCGGGTCAAGCTCGCCCAGGCCCTCGTCCACGACCCGAGGCTGCTCCTGCTGGACGAGCCCACCAACGGCCTCGATCCCGAGGGTCGCGACGAGATGCTGGAGCTCGTGCACCGGACCGGCACCGAGTTCGGGATGGCGGTCATCGTCGCATCGCACCTGCTCGGTGAGATCGAACGGGTGTGCTCGTACCTCGTGGCGATCGAGGGCGGCCGGCTGCTCCGCTCGGCGCCGCTGGGCTCGTTCACCGAAGGTACGGGGACGCTGGCCGTCGAGGTCGACGAGAACGCCGCGGGGCTGGCAGCACGGCTCACGGAGCAGGGCTTCTCGACGGCGGTGGACGGGCGGGCGGTGCTGGTGGCGCTCGCCGGCGATCGCACATACGACGCCGTGCGTGACGCGGTCGTGGAGCTGGGGTTGCCGTTGATCCGCATCGAGCTGCGGCGCCACAGGCTCGAGGACCTCTTCCGCGACGACCCCGCGAAGCCGGCGGCGGCCGCGTGACCGCGCAGGGCATGCCTGCGCAGGCGGCGCCGGCGACGGCGGCTGCGCCGGTCGAGACCGGCTCGATCTACGACCTCGGGTATCGGCGATACGAGGGTCCACGGCTCGGGCGCGCCCACGCGATCCGATCGCTGTTCGTGCACTCGTTCCGGTCGACGTGGGGAATCGGACGCGGCTCGCGAGCGAAGGTCGCGCCGTTCACGCTCGCGTTCCTCGCAACGATCCCGGCGCTCGCGATCCTCGCGGCACAGGCGCTGCTCCGGCAGTTCCCGGGCGGCGAGGGGTTCTCGAACCAGCTGCCGGTCCGATACGAGACGTACGCGAGCACGATCGGGGTGTTCGTCGTGCTCTTCTGCGCCGCGCAGGCGCCGGACCTCTTCGGTCGCGACCAGCGGCACAAGCTGCTGTCGCTGTACTTCTCTCGAGCGCTGCGCCGCACCGACTACACGCTCGCCCGGATGGCCGGGTTCATGCTCGCGGTGTTCCTGCTCCAGCTCTTCCCGCAGGTCCTGCTGTTCGCGGGCCAGGTCCTCCTGTCGACTGACGTGGCGACGGGGTTCCTCGATCAGGCGCCGGAGCTGGCGAAGGCCGCCGCCCAGGCGGCATTGACCGCAGGACTCCTCGGGGGACTCGCGATGACCGTTGCGGCGTTCACGCCGCGGCGCGCGTACGCGGTCGCCGGGATCATTGCCCTGTTCGTGATCCCGACGATCGTCACGGGGATCGTCGTCGGGCTCGGGTCGGAGGACCTCGGCCGCTGGCTCATCCTGCTGAGCCCATCCTCCGTGCTGCAGGGGACGAACAGCTTCCTCTTCGACGTGCCGATCGCGTCGGACTCCGGCGGATTGGTGCCGTACATCCCTGACTGGGTGTACCTCGTGGTGGCGCTCGGCGGCATCGTTGGCTCGGTCGTCGTCTCGATGCGCCGGTTCCGGGGGCTGACCGTATGACCGCGAACGCCACCGCACCGGCACAGGCGGGGATCGTCGTCGAGCGCGTCTCGCGCTGGTACGGGAACGTCGTGGCGATCAACGACGTGAGCTTCACCGTGGGAGCCGGCGTCACCGGGCTGCTCGGGCCGAACGGCGCGGGCAAGTCGACGCTCCTGCACATGCTCGCCGGGCTCCTGCGTCCGTCTGCGGGCACGGTGCTGGTCGGCGGCCAGCCGACGTGGCGCAACCCGGCGCTGTATCGCTCGGTCGGGCTCGTGCCGGAGCGCGAGGCCGTGCAGGACTACCTGACCGGCACGGAATTCGTCGAGCTTGCTGCGCGACTGCAGCGCCTGCCGGACCCGAA
>DATAIB010000213.1:0-5672 GCA_036262855.1 Candidatus Limnocylindrales bacterium | reverse complement strand
CTCGCCGCGGTGCCGCGGCCCGCCTTCATCCCCGAGGACGTCGTCCGCCTCGTGATGCTGGCGATCGCCATCGTGCTCCCCGCCGTGCTGGGCGGCGTCACGCTCCTCCTGTTCGAGCCGGAGGACCGGCCGAAGGGGATGGGCCTCGCCACCCAGGTCCTGCGCGGCTACCCGCTCGCGCCGACGCTTGCCGTCACGCTCGTCGTCCTCGCCGCCGCGGGCACCGTTCGCAAGCTCGACTCGCTCGTCCACCGGCGCGAAGATGCGCACATCGCGATCGTCGTCCGGCCCGGCAGGTACGACGCATTGGTCGACACCCTCGAGAAGACGCTCCGCGAGAACGACCTCGTCGACCATCGGGGGAAGGGTTCGACCGTCCTCGTGGTGCCCGCTCGGCTGCTCGCGAAGATCGCCGGCCGCGGGATCGGGCGATACGTGCCGGACAAGCTCGAGGTGCTGCAGGGACCGGAGCTCAAGGTGTCGGTCTACCCGGCCGACCTGGCGCTCTCGGGCACGAAGGACACCGTGGCCCGCTCGCGTGCGCTCGTCGCGCGCGAGATCCCGTCCCACGATGCGTGGTTCACGACGGCGCGCGAGTCGCAGGAGGTCGAGGATCGGATGGCGGCCCTCGAGAAGGCTGACCCCGCGACGCGGGCCGCGGCCCTGCCCGAGCTGGACCGGAAGCTCCTGGACCTCGTCATCGACCAGGACACCTTCGAGGTGCTCTACCGACGCCGGCTCCAGCTCGCGGTGCCCGCGGAGCTCGATGTCCACGATGCGGCCGAGGCGGACGCACCGACGCCCAAGGAGGCCGCCGACATCGCCGCGCCACCGCCGGCCGGGATCCTCGGCAGCCGGGTCTCGCTCGGTGACGCCATCGGGCTGTCGCTCGCGGCACTCGCGGCGCTCGACCTGCTGTTCGCGGCTCGGATGGGGCGCCGGCGCACCGATCGCTGAGGCGAATCGGGTCCGGCGAAAGGAACCTGCAAGCACGCAGGGGAGCGGCGTTGGCGTCCCGATGCGGGGACATCGTGACACTCAGCGCTCATGAGCGACGTCTTCAACCAGATCCTGGGCAACCCCACCGTCCACCTCGCCGGCCTCGCCATCCTGATGGCGGCAGTGGCCCTGTGGCTTGCCGCCGCATGGTGGGCGTACCAGGACGCGAGCCGCCGCCTCGAGTCATCGCTCGCGGGCTTCGCGGCCGCCGCCTGGGTCATCCTGTCGACGCCGCTCCTGCTGCCGCTCTCGCTCGGCATCTACGCGACCGTCCGACCGCAGGCGACAGCCTCCGACCATCGAACGCAGGGCCTCATGGCGCGCCTGATCGAGACGGCCGCCGACCGGCCCACCTGTCCCACGTGCGCGTCCGCCGTCGATGCGGACTGGATTCGCTGCCCGTACTGCGCGACGTGGTTCGCGCTCGAGTGCGACGCGTGCGGCGAGTGGTCCGCCGCGGGCCTCGATCTCTGCCCGTACTGCGGCGCGGATCGTGAGTCCGCGCCGGCCGGCTGGGTCGCCGCCGATTCCGAGCTGCCCGGCCGGTCGGGCCTCGCCGGGCGCGGAGCCGGGCATGGAAAAGCCGCCGCGAGCAAGCCCGCGGCGGCTGGTCGAAGCGCTGGTGCGCCGCGGCTTCAGCGGGGGCGCATGGCCTCATCCTGGCGACCTTCCTCGTACGAGGCGTCGCGCGAGAGGTCATCGGCCGTCTCATGAAGCTTGTCGCCGGCATCCTTGATCGCGTTGCTGGCGCGGTCGCCGAGGTTGGCGGCCTTGTCGCCGAGCGACTCGTTCCCGTCGGCCTTGCGCATGCCTTCCTTCACGTCCGCCTCGGTGTCGCGGATGCCCTTGCTGAGATCACTCACGGGTATTCCTCCTTCATGCACGGCAATCGCCGCGTTCACCTCGACCCTAGCCATCGACGCCTGCTCGACGCCTCGTTCGATTCGTTCGGGGAGTTGCAACCCGATCACAGCGGCATGACGGCCGCATCCCTCCCAGGTGGCCGCAGGGCTGCCGTTCTTCCGCGTGGCGCTCGCGCTGCGCTTCTTCCGCGCGATCTCCGGATCGCGCTTGTTCCGCGTGGTCTTCGGGCCGCGCGGGTTCCGAGCGGCCGCGGGGCCGCCCGGCTTCGACGCGGCCGTCCGGCCGCACCACTAGGAGGACTGAAGCCATGACGTCCGAAACGACCAGCACCACCCGCAGCTCGAAGACCACCGCCGAGGCCGACGGCCGCGACACCGTCGCGGTTGCCGCGTCGCAGGTCCGGGGCGCCCTCCAGGGCGTGAGCCAGCAGGTGCCGCAGGTCGCGCGCGCCTCGCGCGGCGCGATCGACGACCTCTATCGAATGATCGACACCAGCTCCGACGAGCGTGTCACCGCCGGCGTCACGCTCTCGCTGGGCCTGGCGATCGGCATGCTCCTGGGCGGCGCGAACCGCCTGCTCATCGCGCTCTCGCTGATCCCCGTCGCGATCACCGGCTTCGTGATGGCCGATCGCCGCGGCACCGGGTCCTCGCGCACCTCGCGCTCCGGCTCCGCCGCGAGCTGACCCCGCTGCCGGCTCCGTGCCGGCATTCCTCCCTGCTCCAGCGCCCGGGCCAGTCGGCCCGGGCGCTTTCCGTTGCCTCCCCCTCGCGGGTCCGCAGGTCCGCAGGTCCGCCGGTCCGCTGGGCGCCCGGGCGTCGTCGCCCCGCACGCCGCAGGCCCGTACGCCGCAGGCCCGTACGCCGCAGGGGCGTTCGCCGCACTCTGCGCGGCATGGCAGCTGGGCCTTGCCCTGCTGACGTCCCCGGTCGCCGGAATCAAACCGACCGTCCGGGACGGGCCCGGACGGTCGGGAGGAGGGTGGGGAACCAGCCGGGCGGGCCGGGTCCCTGGGAGGAACGAGGCGATGCGGGATCGCCGCGTCAGGTTGACTCTGCGCCTGCCGCCCTCACGTCGCGCCAACGGCCGAACGAAGGACCTTGCAGTCGCATCGCACCGCCGCGGCGGCCGAACTATGGGTCGACAGGCATCGATTTCGGCCGCTCGAGCCGTCGGCGGTACGCGCTCGGCGAGACCGCCGGACAACGCACCCGCGAGACCGCCAACGCAGCCGGAGGCCTACTCCGTGCCGCCGCCCTGGCGGACCTCGTCGTAGCTGGTGAACCGGCCGGAGCCGGTCGAGGAGCCCGGGCCCGAATCGGCGTCGGACACCTTCGTGCCGCCCTCGACCTCGCCTCGCCAGGCGCCCGTCGCGACCTGCCGACCTTCGATGAACTCCTTGAACCGCTCGAGATCGCCGCGGACGCGGCCCTCGACGATGCCCAGGGCGTCACCCACGGACTCGATCGCGCCGTCGGGCTCGACGTCGAGATCCAGCGACACGCGAGTGCTGTTCGTGCCCAGCGAGTCGAAGGAGACGCTCCCATCGTTGCGGGCGCCGTCGATCGATCGCCAGGCGACGAGCTCATCGGGCTGCTGCTCGGTGATGCGCGCACGCCAGTGCTTGGTCTTGCCGGCAATCGTGGCCGTCCAGTCGAGCGTCGTGTCGTCGACCTGCGCGACGCGATCGACGCCATCCATGAACTGCGGGAACGACTCGAACTGCGTCCACTGGTCGTACGCGACCTTCACCGGGACATCGACATCGATGGATTCGCTGATGTGGCTCATCTCGGAACCTCCGTACAAGAGAAGACGCCCACCGGCTTGGGACCGGTGGGCGTCGGTTGCTGATGCCCGGCCGCGCCGGGCGAGTGCGTTGCTGCTTAGACCATCCCGCGGCCGGTCCGCGTGCGGCCGGAGAGCGCATTCCACGCCACGACCACGATCACGGCACCGATGACGGCGGTGACGATCGAGCTGAGATCGAGCGGCCCGTCGATGGGGTTCGTGTGGAACAGGATGCCGGCGAGGAACCCGCCGAGCAGTGCGCCCACGATGCCGAGCACGATGTGCCCGATGACGCCCATGCCCTCGTCACCCTTGACGAGGAACCCGGCCAGATAGCCGGCGATCGCGCCGAGCACGATCCACGCAATGATGCTCATTTGAGCCTCCATCCCTGCGACTTGGTAAACCGTCCCTTGCGGAACTGGGCTCACTGTCGCCGCCCGGCGTGGGACGCCGGACAAATGGGAGGCGTCGAGATATTGCAATCCTCTTGACGGTCCCGATCAGACGCGGATGACGAGCTCCAGCGGGCCGTCTCGGCGGAGGACCTCCGCGGACGTCGTATTTCCGCGCCAGCGATGGAACAGCAGGTCGACCTGGCGCTGCCCGACGCGCAGCTCGTGCACCGTGACCTTGCCCAGCCACGAGGGCAGGTGCGGCCGATCCAGCTCCAGCCGATCGTGCGCGGCGTCGGCGCGCATCCCGAGCATCGTCTGGAGCAGCGAGAGCGGCGTCGCGGCAGACCACGCCTGCGGCGAGCAGGCGACCGGGTAGGGCACCGGCATGTCCGAGAGCCCGCGCTCGAAGCCACAGAACAGCTCGGGCAGGCGGAAGTCCGGCGACCGCTGCGCGGCCTCGAAGATCCGCGACGCCACGCGATCGGCGGCGTCGTGCCGGCCCATGCGCTTCATGCCCGCGGCGATCAGCGCGTTGTCGTGCGGCCACACCGAACCCGTGTGGTACCCGACCGGGTTGAACCCCGGCTGGCCGGACGCATACGTTCGAATGCCCCAGCCGCAGTCCATCGACGGGTCCAGCAGCTTGTCGACCACCGCGTCCACGCGCGACGGATCGATGATCCCGCTCCACAGCGCCTGCCCCGGGTTCGAGGTGATCGTGAGGACCGGCTTCTTGTCGCGATCGAGGGCGATCGCGTAGAACCCGACCTCGTCCGACCAGAACGCCTCGTTGAACCGCTGGTACAGCGCATCCGCCTCGCGCGCGAGGCGCTTGGACAGGTCGTCATCGCCCAGCACCGCCGCCAGCGAGGAGAGCCGGCGTTTCGCGTCGTACACGTAGCCCTGAACCTCGCAGAGCGCGATCGGGGCCACGGCGAGATCCCCGTTCACATGGCGGATCGCGTCGCCCGAATCCTTCCAGCCCTGGTTGAGCAGGCCCCACGCCGCACCGCGCTCGTACTCCACGAACCCATCGCCGTCGCGATCGCCGTACTCGTCGATCCACTTGAGCGCCGCGAGCGCGTTCGGCCACAGGGACCGCACGAAGTCGAGGTCGCCCGTCCAGCGGTACGTCTCCTCGAACAGGACGAGCCACAGGGGCGTCGAGTCGATGGAGCCGTAGTACGGCCGATGCGGCAGCTCCCCGGTCCGTGCCAGCTCGCCGACGCGGAGCTCGTGGAGGATCTTGCCGGGCTCCATGTCGCGATCGACGTCGACCGCGGTCGCCTGCCAGTCCGCGAGCACCTTGAGCGTCTCGCGCGCGACGTCCGGCATGAACGGCAGAACCTCGAGCGAGGTGATGATGCTGTCGCGTCCGAAGAGCGTGGTGAACCACGGGATCCCGGCCGCGACGTAGTGCTCGCCGTGGATCGGCCCGTCATTCCGCAGGAGGCGCAGGTCGGCGATCGAGCGGTTGACCGCGAGGTCCAGCAGCTCGCCATCGGATCGGATCCGCGCGCAGCGTTCGTTCCAGCTCCCGTATTCGGCCTCGGCCGCCGCCGGATCGCCGATCTCGTCCTTCGCGCCCGCGGTCACCGAGCGCGCGAGCTTCGCCGGCGT
>DATAIB010000212.1:0-5846 GCA_036262855.1 Candidatus Limnocylindrales bacterium | reverse complement strand
GGCCGCGACCTGCTGACCGGCCTGCCGCGCAGCGTCGAGGTCGGCGCGGACCAGATCCGCGAGGCCATCGAGCCGAGCGTCCAGCAGATCGTCGACACGATCCGCGACACGATCGAAGAGACCCCGCCGGAGCTCGTCGCCGACATCATGGACCAGGGCATCGTGCTCGCGGGCGGTGGCGCGCTCCTTGCCGGCCTCGACCGCCGCGTCGCCGAGGCGACCCAGATGCCGGTGCACGTCGCCGACGACCCGCTGACCTGCGTCGTCCGCGGCACCGGCTCCGTCCTGCAGGACCTCGACCGCCTGAACCGCGTCCTGGTCACCGAGACCTACACCCGCCCGCTCCGCTAGCCCGCACCCGGGATGAGCGCTCTGCTCGCCAGCAAGTCGGCTCGCCGGAAGGGCGCCGCGTACGTCGCGCTCCTCGTGACCTCGCTCATCCTGCTGACGATCTCCCCGAACCCGCTGGTCCGTGACATCCAGCACGGGGTGGCCTTCGCCTTCCGCCCGGTCCAGCTGGCCGTCGACGGGCTGGCCAAGAACATCGGCTCGATCGCCTCGACGATCGCCGAGATCGACCAGCTCCGCCAGGAGAACGCCGCGCTCAAGTCGGAGAACCAGACGCTCGAGGAGCTCGCGCGACAGGCGCAGGAGCTGCGCCGCGAGAACGAGCTCCTGACGGGGCTGCTCCAGCTCCGCAACGGCCTCGAGTTCGAGACGCGGCCCGTGTCGGTCATCGCCCGCGAGTCCTCCGAGGCGCGGCGCGCGATCGTGATCGACCGCGGCAGCGAGGACGGGATCAAGGTCGGCCAGGTGGTGATCTCGACCGGCGGGGCGCTCGTCGGGCGGGTGACGGACGTCGGCTCGAACTTCGCCCACGTCGTCCTCATCAGCGACACGAGCTCGACGGTGATCGGCCAGCTGTCGACGAGCATCAACACCGGCAAGGTCGTCGGCCAGCTCGGGACGCTCCTGATGACCGACGTGAACGCGGCCGCCGTGATCCAGAACGGCGAGGAGGTCTACACCGCGGGCATCGAGCTCGGCTCGGGCATCCGCTCGCCGTACCCGAAGGGGCTGCTCATCGGGCGCGTGATCGACGTCACCCGGGACCCGAACGAGGTCGTGCAGACCGTGTTCCTCGACCCTGCGGCGCCGCTCGACCGGCTCGAGTTCCTGCTCGTCATCACGGACTACGAAGGCGGCATCGTGGGGCCGATCGAGACCGGCGTTCCGTGCACCACGACCGGCGGCGGCACGCTCCCGGACTCCGATCAGCCGTGCGCGAGCGGCGGGCCCAGCGCGGTGCCTGCGAGCACCAGGAAGCCGTAGCGCAGGGGCGCTCGCCGGGCGGCGCGTCCGGGTACCGGGACCATTGCGGCATTGAGATCGCGGCCTCTCGAAGCGAGGCTGAGCGGGCACGCATCCCCATCGATCCATCCGCTCACCGGAGTTCCGTCCCATGCGCACTCGTGGAGGCCCCGCGGCCGCTCTGGCCGCCCTGATCGCGCTGTCGTCGATCGCCATGCCTGTCGCCGCCCTCGCCGCGTCGACCACGCCGACCCCTCCGGCCACCCCGGCGACCGCGTACACCAGCAACGCCAAGGTGGTCATCGTCGTCGGCGCCGTCGAGAGCCTCACGACCTCGTATCGCTCCAAGGGCGACGCCATCTACGCCGAGGCGATCAAGTACACGCCCAACGTGATCAGGATCTACAGCCCCAACGCCACGTGGGCGGCGGTCAAGGCCGCGGCGCAGGGCGCCAACATCTTCGTGTACGCGGGCCACGGCTACGGCTTCCCGAGCCCCTACCGACCGGTCCTCAGCCCGTCCGTCCAGGACGGCATGGGCCTGAACGAGATCGGCGGCATCGATGACAACGACAAGAAGTACTACGGCGAGACCTCGATCGCGAATGAGATCCGGCTCGCCAAGAACGCCGTCGTCCTGCTGAACGGGCTGTGCTATTCGGCCGGGGCATCCGAGGACGGCGACCCCGAGCCGACGATCCCGGTCGCTCGCCAGCGTGTCGACAACTTCGCGTCCGGCTTCATCAGGGCCGGCGCCCGCGTCGTCGTCGCCCAGTCGTGGACGAGCGGCGTGACGTACATGATCAACCGCATCTTCACGACCGACCAGACCATCGAGCAGATGTGGGAGAACGCCCCGAACGCGCAGGGCCACGACCAGGCGTTCACGCCGGTTCGCAACCCGCAGTTCGAGGGCCGCATCGACCCCGATACCTGGACCACCGGTTTTCACCGGTCGATCGTCGGTGCCATGCACATGCGCACGACGGACGTGCTGGCGGGCGTGGGCACGTCCTCGACCGCGGCGGCCGGGACCGCCGCCGACACGACCGCCCCGGCACTGTGGTCCGTCGACGGCCCGACGGCCCTGACGCCGAACGACGACGGCAATGCCGACCAGCTCAACCTGCTCGCGCGCCTGTCCGAGACGGCGAGCTGGACGGCGACCATGAGGAACAGCAACGGCGACGTCCTGCGAACGCAGACGGGCAGCGGCCACCAGCCGAACCTGACCTGGGACCTCAGGTCGAACGGCACGCTCGTGCCTGACGGCGACTACACGTGGCACCTGTCCGCCACGGACGCCTCCGGCAACGCCATGCCCGATGCCAGCGGCCCGTTCACCGTCGCCAGTTCGCCCACCCCGGACACCGGCGTTCCGTCGTTCGCGCCGACCACGCCGCTGATGACCACGGTCGGCACGATCAACTACGCGCTGCACTTCGCCGCGCCGGTGACGAGCCTCAACTGGTCGGACTTCACACGGACCGGCACCTCGCCCGGCTGCGTCGTCGGCGCGCCGGTCGGCAGCGGCGCCGACTACACGATCACCCTGACGGGGTGCCAGAGCGGCTCCGTCGGGCTGTACCTGAACCAGGGCACCGTGAAGGACGCCGCGTCGAGGGTGGGCCCCGCCGGGCCGATCGTCGCCCCGATGGTCAAGGTCGACACCACCGCCCCAACGGCAACGACCCCGAAGCCCGTGCTGCGCACCGGCATCGCCCTCGAGACCACGTCGACGTCCCAGCGGCTGCTCATGCGCCTCACCTGGACCGGCACGGATGCCGATTCGGGCGTCGCGAGCTACGACGTCCAGCGCTCGTATGACGGCGGGGCGTACGCAACGAT
Source organism: Candidatus Limnocylindrales bacterium (assembly GCA_036262855.1). Classification (GTDB taxonomy): domain Bacteria; phylum Chloroflexota; class Limnocylindria; order Limnocylindrales; family CSP1-4; genus UBA5189. The sequence continues at coordinate 2,687 of DATAIB010000212.1, read as the reverse complement.
CCGAAGCGCGACCACGGCGACCTCGCTCGACTGGACGATGAACCCCGGCCACACCTACAAGTTCCGCGTCCGCGCTCGCGACAAGGCGGGCAACGTGGGCGCCTGGACGACCGCATACACGTGGCGCGGCTACCTGCGCCAGAACACGGACGCCGCGTTCGCGTACGCCGGCACGTGGGCAACGAGCTCCGCCGCGCAGGCGAGCGGTGGCTCGGTGAAGTCCTCGTCGACCGCGGGCGCCAGCGCGACGCTGACGTTCAGCGGGCGCGCCGTCGGGCTCGTGACGACCCTCGGCCCGACTCGTGGCGCGGTCCAGGTGTGGGTCGACGGCGTCCTCTCCGCCACCATCGACACGTACGCCGACGCAACCGTGGCGCGGCAGGTGGTCTTCAGCAAGGGCTGGTCCAGCTACGCCACGCACACGATCAAGCTCGTGGTCGTCGGCACGGCGGGTCGCCCGACCTTCGAGCTGGACGCGCTCGAGGTCATCAGCTGAGGTCCGCACCGGACCACACCGGACTACTCGGTACCACTCGCATCAGGACGTTCGTAGGGTTGGGGGACGGCCCTGCCGGACCGTACCGTCGAACGTCCATGCACGACCATCACGCATCTCGCGCGACCCGCCCGGTGCTCGCCGCCGTCCTCGCGCTGCTCACCGCGGCCCCGGGAGCCCTCACGCCATCGCCGGCGTGGGCCGCTGCGCTGCCAGCCGACGTGTCCTCGGGCGACGTCGCGGACGCGGGCAAGGGTCCCGAGGCGACGGAGACGCCGTCCATCCAGTACGAGCAGGCGATGGAGCATGCCGCGGACGTCATCGACTTTCCGGCGGGCGACCGCGTCACCGTCCCGTTCTCGCCTCGGGCGAGCGACCACTGGGAGGTGGACGGCAAGGCGCCGCGGGCGCTGCCGCCCGGCCACGCAACCGGCCTGCAGCTTCGGGAAGCGCCCGCGAATTCGATCTGGGCGAACGGGCTGCCGCCCGGCCTCGCGAAGCGCGACGACGGCGCCGACGCCTCCACGATCGAGCCCGCTGCCTATGTCACGACCGGCCTCGGCGAGGACGCGACCGCGACCGCGCCGATCGGTGCGAGCGGCCTCCGTCGCGAGGTCTTCGGCTTCCTCCCGTACTGGGAGGTCGGCGATTCCAGCACGACGCTGGATTGGCGCACGCTGTCGACCGTCGCGTACTTCAGCGTCGGCTGCCTGAGCTCGGGCTACCTCGACAAGTACAACTCGAACGGGTCGTCGACCACCGGCTGGGCCGGCTGGACCAGCTCGAAGATGACCTCGATCATCAATACCGCGCACCAGAACCGGACGCGGGTTGTGCTCACGCTCTCGTGCTTTGCCTGGAGTGGCGCCGGCGCCAGCCGCCAGGCCGCGCTGCTCGGCAGCTCGACGGCGCGCTCCCGCTTCGCGAAGGCAGCCGCTGCGGCAGTTCGGGACCGCGGCGCCGACGGCATCAACCTCGACTTCGAACCGATCGTCGCGGGCTACGCGGACGAGTACACGACGCTCGTGCGCCAGGTGCGCGCCGAGCTGAACCGGATCGCACCCGGCTACCAGCTCACGTTCGATGCGATGGGCTCGATCGGCAACCAGCCGATCGCCGCCGCGACCGCCCCCGGCGGCGCCGACGCCGTGTTCGTGATGGGCTACGACTACCGGACGGCCGGCTCGTCGAACGCCGGCTCCATCGACCCGCTCGCAGGCCCCAGCTACGACCTCACCGACACGATCAAGGCGTTCACGGCGAAGACGTCGCCGTCCAAGGTGATCCTCGGCGTTCCGTACTACGGGCGCGCCTGGTCGACGTCATCGGACCGGCTCCACGCCGGCACCCTCTCGGGCGCCAAGTACGGCTATTCGTCCGCGCCGACCTACGGCGAGGCGGTCGCCATCGCGAATGCCCACGGGCGGCGCTACGACTCCGTGGAGCAGGCGCCGTGGACCGCGTACCGCAAGCAGACGTGCACGAGCACGTACGGCTGCGTGACGGCGTGGCGCGAGCTCTACTACGACGACGCCACCTCGCTGCGCCTGCGCTACGACCTCGTCAACCGGACGGAGCTCCGCGGCGCGGGCATCTGGGCGCTCGGCTTTGAAGGCACCCACACCGAGCTCCGCAATGCGCTCGCCGACAAGTTCCTGGCCGACAAGACGCCACCGCTCGTGGGCGTGACGACGCTCGGGCCAAGCCAGCGCGACGAGGGCTTCCGCGTCAGCTGGAGCTCGTGGGACGACAGCACGATCACGGGCTACGACGTGCAGGCCTCCACGGACGGTGGCGCGTGGGCAGCCTGGCTGACCGGTACCACGGCCATGAGCTCGATCTACCCCGGCCACGATGGCCATACGTACGCCTTCCGCATCCGTGCCACGGACCAGCACGGCAACGTGTCGGCCTGGCGCTCGATCGATCTCGGCGCCCTCGGCACGCCCGGCGACATCGCCGTGGGCGGCTTCGCGACGGTCCTCGCTGACGGCCTGCGGATGCGCGCGGGCCCGACCACCTCGGACGCGACGATGACGACCCTGTCCGCGGGCGACGCGCTGCAGGTCATCGGCGGACCCGTGTCCGGCGAGGGCTACACCTGGTGGCAGGTCTCCGGGCCCGTGAAGCAATGGTCGCCAGTCGACCTGATGCAGGTCGGCGGCTGGATCGCGGCGGAAGGCAACGGCGC
>DATAIB010000211.1:0-4620 GCA_036262855.1 Candidatus Limnocylindrales bacterium | reverse complement strand
GAGGTTCATCGCCGCCCCCACCAAGAGGACAACCACCAATGCCGAGCACGATGCTCCAGGAACCGAAGATGACGCAGGAGGATCGAGCGATCGAGCCTGCGCGGCTGCCGATCCCTGCAGCGGACCCGAGCCCGGCAACGGGAGCGGGACCGGGCACGGACCCGGGACGCGCGCCGGCACCAACCGTTCCGGCCCTCCTGGTCGACCACGTCACCAAGCGCTTCAACGTGTCGCGCAAGAAGGACCCGGTGACCGCGATCGCCGATGTGTCGCTCCGCCTCGAACGGGGCAGCACGATCGGCGTCCTCGGCGCCAACGGTTCGGGCAAGTCGACGTTGATCCGGCTCGTTTCGGGCCTGCTCACGATCGACGAAGGCCGGGTCGAGGTCTTCGGGCACGACATCGAGAAGGAGGAGATGGCCGTCAAGCGCCTCATCAACCGGGTGAGCGTGGACGCGGCGTTCTTCAAGAAGCTCAGCCCGATGGAGAACCTGCTGTTCGCAGCACGGCTCTACGGGATGGACATCCGCAAGGCCCGCGAGGACGCGGTCCGGATCACGGAACGACTGGGGATCGCCCGGAAGCGCCTGAGCCGGCCGCTCGAGCAGATGAGTCGAGGGATGCAGCAGAAGGTCGCCATCGCGCGAGCCCTGCTCACCAGCCCGACGCTCCTGCTCCTCGACGAGCCCACGACCGGGCTGGATCCGCGCTCGAAGCTCGAGGTCCAGTCGTTCATCGAGGAGATCCTGGGGACACACGACGCATCGATCGTGCTGACCACGCACGACCTCGAGGAGGCCGAGCGCCTCTGTGAGGAGATCGTGGTCCTCAACGACGGGCGGATCGTGGCCCAGGGCTCGCCGGAGGAGCTGAAGCGACTCGTCGCGGAGCGCCACGGCGAGGCCCCGACGATGCACAACGTGTTCATGACCTACACGGGCCGCTCCCTCGACGACGACGTCGAGGAAGACGACTCCGACGACGAATGAAAGGAGGTGAGTGCCATGTCGCAGATGCAGTTGCACGCGGAGCAGGCGATGCGCGATCGCGAGCGTGAGATCCGGAAGCGGATCCGCGATCGACGGCCGCAGCAGCGTCCCGTCTCCCAGCGTTCGGTCCGGCGGTCCGTCGGGCGCTCGATCATGACGATCGGAGCGTTCGTCGCCGCCGAGCCGCAGCCCAGGCTGGCTCGGTCCCGATGAGGGCCGAGCCAGCCCTTCCCCCGAGGGTTTCCCCGATGTCCGCACTTGCGCATGAGGTCCGCGCCTCGTACGCCTTCATCGAGCGCAACTTCTTCCTGTCCCGACGCTACTGGGGCTGGGAGATCGCGTTCCTCGTCTACTCCGCCGCCGGCGCGCTGTCGATCGCGCTGATCGGCAAGCAGGCCGGTGACAACCGGCTGCTCATGGCGCTGCTGGTCGGCGCGATCTTCTGGAACTACCTGTCGGTGGTGTTCAGCTGGATCGCGGAGACCATCCAGATCGAGCGCTGGGAAGGCACGCTCGAGTACACGTTCATGGCCCCGATTCGCCGGTCGACCCACCTCCTGGGGGCGGTGGCGTACGCCATGATCTTCGGGCTGATCCACACCGCCGCGATCCTCGTCGCGGTCGTGCTGTTCTTCCCGGAGCTGTCGTTCGCGCACGCGAACTTCCTGACGATCGGCGTGTTCATGCTGCTGGGCTCGTTCAGCCTCGTCGGCGTGGCGATGCTGGCGGCGATCCTGCCGCTGCTCTTCGTCGAGCGCGGGATGCAGATGGCCTTCGTCCTCCAGTCCGTGCTGCTGCTGATCAGCGGCGTGTACTACACGATCGACATCCTGCCCGGCTGGATGCAGGTCGCCTCGTGGTTCTCGCCGGCGACCTACACGCTCGATGCGGTGCGCAAGGGCCTCATCGACGGAGCGCCGCTCACGGCGCTGTGGGCTGACGTCTGGCCGCTCCTGATCATGGGCACGCTGTTCATCCCGGCTGGCCTGTGGGCGTTCGGCGCGGCCGAGCGGTACGCCAAGCGCACCGGCAAGCTCAAGCGAGTGGGGTAATGGCAATGACCGATATCCGGACGATCACGGGGCTCCGTCTTCGCCCCTTCGCGGGCGAGGCCGACCTGCCGGAGCTCGTGCGCATCCACAACGCGGAGGCGGAGGCCGATGGACTCCCCTATCGCACCACGATCGAGGAGCTTCGGGCGCACGTCGCGCACGCGAGCGCGTCGTTCACCCCTGCCCGCGACATCACGGTCGCGGAGCTGGACGGCCGCGTCGTCGCCACCGCCTCGCGCGAGGTCGTCGACACGACCGATGGCTTCCGCGAGTTCCGCCTCGACGGCGAGGTCGACCCGGCGTTCCGACGGCGGGGCATCGGGCGCGCGCTGCTCGAGGAAGGCATGCAGCGGCAGCGTGAGCTGCACGCCGCGGAGGTCGCCGCGGGCAACGAGCTGCCGCCGATCTTCGGGTCGTGGACGAGCGAACGCCAGCCGGGCGACATCGCCCTGCTGGAAGCAGCAGGCTTCGAGCCGAAGCGCTGGTTCTTCGAGATGGTCCGCCCGAACCTCGACGACCTCCCGGAGCTGCCGATGCCCGAGGGCCTCGAGATCCGGCCTGTCGACATCTCGCACGCGAAAGCCGTGTGGGACGGCGATGTCGAGGCGTTCCAGGACCACTGGGGCGGGTTCGACGGCTCCGAGGAGCACCTGCAGCGCTGGCTCGACAACCCGAACACGGATCTCTCCCTGTGGGTGGTCGCGTTCGATGGCGACGAGGTCGCCGGTGGCGTCATCAACGCGATCGATCCCGAGCAGAACGCGGCGCTGGGCATCCAGCGCGGCTGGCTCGGCAGCGTGTTCACGCGGCGGCAGTGGCGCCGGCGCGGACTTGCCTCTGCGCTCATCGCGGAGTCGTTCCGGCGCCTGCGCGATCGAGGGATGACCTCAGCTGGGCTCGGCGTCGACGGCGACAACCCGAGCGGGGCGCTGGGCCTGTACGAGGGCCTGGGCTTCCGCCAGGAGATGCGCTCGACGGCATGGCGGAAGTCGTTCTGATGGACGACGCCGCCACGCTTCGATCGCTCGGCTGGGACGACCGGCTCGCGGCCCTGCTGGCCGCGGAGGCGCCCGGCCTCGTGCCCGGCCGCATCCTCGCCGAGGAACGCGGGCTCTATTCGGTCGCGTCCGCCGATGGCGAGCATCCGGCCAGCCCCTCGGGCCGCCTCAGGTTCGATTCCGAGCTGGATCCGTCGGCCGCCTGGCCCGCGGTGGGCGACTGGGTCGCGATGGACCCCCTCGCCCCCGGCGCGAACGGGGCGGGCGAGCACCGGCTCGTCCAGCGCGTGCTGCCCCGCCGGACCGCGGTGGTCCGGCGCGCGCCCGGCGATCGCGAGCGGACCTCCCAGGTCCTCGCGGCGAACGTCGATGTCGTGTTCATCGTCACATCGGTCAACGCCGAGTTCAACGTGCGCCGCCTCGAGCGGTACATGACCCTGGCCTGGGAATCGGGCGCAGTCCCGGTCGTGCTCCTGTCGAAGGCGGATCTCGCCGCAGACATCGAGGACATGCGGATCCGGGCCGAATCGGCCGCGCCCGGCGTCGAGGTGATCGCCGTCTCGTCCGTGACCGGGGAGGGGCTCGAGGCCGTGCGCGCGCATCTCGGTGCGGGCCGAACGGTCGTGTTCACCGGGTCGTCAGGTGTCGGCAAGTCGTCGATCGTCAACGCGCTCGCGGGCGCACCGCTGCTCGATACGGGCGGGATCCGAGAGGATGACGCGCGCGGCCGCCATACGACCACGCGCCGCCAGCTCGTCCGCCTCGCCGACGGCCTGCTCATCGACACGCCGGGCCTGCGGGAGCTCGGCGTGCTCGACGGCGAGGGCCTGTCCAACGCCTTCGAGGACGTGGAGGCGCTCGCGACCGCATGCCGGTTCTCCGATTGCAGTCACCGATCCGAGCCGGGCTGCGCGATCCGTGCCGCGATCGCACGCGGCGAGCTGGCCGCGGACCGGTTCGCGGCCTACCAGAAGCTCGAGCGCGAGGCGTACCGCTCCGTGCTCGCAACCGACGCGCTCGCGCGCCGGGCAGAGCGGAAGAAGTGGAGCCAGATCTCGAAGCGGGTCGAGGTCCACATGCGCATCAAGTACGGCGCCGAACGCTGAGGATGACGATGGGCATCACGTATCGAGCATTCGATCCCGGGACGGACTTCCCGATCGCCGCGGCGCTGATCCGCGAGGTGAACGCCCACGACGAGGAGCCGTGGCTGCCCACCGCGGACAACCTGATGCACGACTGGGCGCCCACGTCCGGCTTCGAGCCCGCGCGCGACACCTGGCTCGCCTTCGACGGCGACCGCCTCGTGGGCGCGACCATCGTGGGCTGGCGCGAGCGCACCGGCACGATCGTGCACAACAAGGAGCTCTGGGTCCGCCCGTCGGATCGGCGGCGCGGCATCGGGACGGCGCTCCTGCTCTGGGCGGAGGAGCATTCGGTCGAGTCCGTGGGTGCCGGGTTCGGGGGCGATCCGGCCATGCCGCACGTCCACAACGCCGGCACGGACCGCGACCACGAGGCGGCGAATGCCTTCGCCCTCGCTCGTGGGTACCAGCCCATCCGCTACGGCTTCCTGATGCA
>DATAIB010000210.1:0-5263 GCA_036262855.1 Candidatus Limnocylindrales bacterium | reverse complement strand
GGATCGCGAGTACGACGCCAAGCTCGCCTGGCTGCGCCAGCTGATGGACTGGCAGCGCGACGTCAGCGACGCGACCGAGTTCGTCGAGGGCGTCAAGCTCGACATCTTCCAGGACCAGGTGTTCGTGTTCACGCCGAAGGGCGACATCAAGGACCTGCCCGCCGGCGCGACGCCGCTCGACTTCGCGTACCGCATCCATACGGATGTCGGGCACAAGACGATCGGCGCGAAGGTCAACAACCGCCTCGTCCCGCTGGATTACCGGCTCAAGAACGGCGACATCGTCGAGGTCGTGACCACCCGCGCCGGCCACGGCCCGTCGCGCGACTGGCTGAACCTCGTTCGCACCCAGCACGCCCGCGAGAAGATCCGGCAATGGTTCAAGCGCCAGGAGCGTGACGAGAACATCGTCCACGGCCGCGAGGCGCTCGACCGGGAGTGCCGCCGCCTCGCCCGAACCTCCACGGCGGCGATCGGCAACGAGAAGCTGATCGAGGTTGCACGGCAGCTGAACTACGAATCGATCGACGACTTCCTCGCGGCCATCGGCTACGGCGCCGTATCGCCGCAGTCCGTCGTCATGCGGCTCGGCGTGGTCGACGACACGCAATCAACCCTCCCGACCACCGCGCCGCCGCCACCGCCGACGCGCGCCGGCGGCGTGCGCGTGAAGGGGGTGGGGGACCTCCTCGTCCGGTTCGCGAAGTGCTGCCACCCGATCCCGGGCGACCCGATCCAGGGCTTCATCACCCGCGGCAAGGGCGTGACCGTCCACCTCCGGAGCTGTCCCACCGTGCTCAACGAGCGCGAGATCTCCCGGCTGATCGACGTCGAGTGGGAGGCCGCGCCGCAGCAGACCTACCCGATCGCGATCCGCGTCGAGGCGTTCGATCGGACCGGGCTCCTCAGCGACATCACCCAGGTCGTCGCGGAAGCGAAGGTCAACATCGTGGCCGCCGACGTCTCGGTCGAGCCGGATCACACGGCCATCGTGCGCGCGACGCTCCAGGTGGCCTCCGTGAGCCAGCTGTCACGCGTGCTCTCCCGAATCGAACAGCTGAAGGACGTCCACTCGGTCCAGCGAGACCTCGGGTGACGACAGGAGGAGAGGACAGCGTGGAGGAACCTGAGACCGAGCCTGCGAACGCGGCAGGGGCAGGCAGCGAGGCCGGCGCGAGCACCGCCCCTGCGGCCGCCGAGCACCCCGCTTACCCGCGCGGCGAGAAGGTCTGGCTGCGCGCCTACGAGCGCGAGGACATCGATTCGTTCCTCGAGAGCGCCAACGCCCTCGAGACCGGGGTCCCCGCGGGGTACGACGGCACGATGGGCCGCTTCCAGGCGGAGCAGTGGGTTCAGAAGCGGCCGCTCGAAGGGCATGGCCGGGGCGAGTGGTACTGGGTGATCTCGCCCATCGGCAGCCGCGAGTACATCGGCACGATCTGGCTCTGGAACCGCGAGAACCGGTTCGGGGGCATGGAGCTGTCGCTGTTCGTCCGGGCCTCGGCGGGCCACGGTCGCGGTCTCGGGACGGACGCGATCCGAGCGGCGGTCGACTTCGGGTTCGGCAACACCGAGACGGAGCGCATCTGGATGTTCACGTTCGCAGGCAATGTGCGCTCGCAGAAGGCGTTCAAGAAAGCCGGCTTCCAGCAGGACGGGGTGATCCGGCACATCGGCCGCACCAGGGGCAAGTGGGGCGACGCGGTGATGATGTCGATCCTGCGGGCGGAGTGGGAGGCCCAGGACCGGCCGCGATCCTGGGACCACATCGCCAAGGCCGCGAACGATCCGGGGTCGACGGGAGCGAGCTGAACCCCGGCCGATAGACTTTCGCGCGATGCCGGCCTACAGAGCTCCACGAGGCACCCGCGACCTGCTGCCGCCCGATCGGGTGGCGCTCGCGCGCCTCGAAGCGATCGCTGCGGACCTCGCGAGCCGCTACGGGTACCACCCGATCGAGACGCCGCTGTTCGAGCAGGCGGCGGTTTTCGAGCGGGGCATCGGCGCCGTCACCGACGTGGTGGAGAAGGAGCTCTTCCTCCTCCAGCCGCGCGAGGAGGACGGCGAGCGGTGGGCGCTGCGCCCGGAGCCGACTGCCGGCATCGTGCGCGCCTACGTGCAGCACGGCATGCAGACGTGGCCGCAGCCCGTGAAGCTGACGATGACGGGCCAGATGTTCCGCTACGACCGACCGCAGGCGGGCCGCTATCGATCGTTCTGGCAGTTCGACGTCGAGGCGTTGGGCGACCCCGGGCCGGCGGTCGATGCCGAGATCATCGAGCTGGCGTCGCGCTTCTATGCCGCAGCGGGTCTCGTCGATACGACGATCTACCTCAACTCCATCGGCGACGCCGCGTGCCGTCCGGCGTACATCGCCGAGCTTGCCGCCTTCTATCGCGGGCACATCGCCGAGCTGCCCGACTTCGAGAAGGGCCGGCTCGAACGGGCGCCGCTGCGGCTCCTCGACTCGAAGCACGAGCGTCTGGTCGCGCTCAACCGCGACGCACCGAAGATCACGGAGCACCTCTGCGACGCATGCGCCGCGCACTTCGCGTCCGTCCAAGCGCATCTCGACGCGATGGGCGTCCGGTACACGCTCAACCCGTATCTCGTGCGCGGCCTCGACTACTACACGCGCACCGCGTTCGAGGCGTATCCGGCGGGGGACGAGGGCCAGCAGTCGGCGCTTGGCGGCGGGGGTCGATACGACGGGCTCATCGAGCTGCTCGGCGGCCGGCCGACGCCCGGGATCGGATTCGGGCTCGGCCTCGATCGCGTGCTGCTCGCGCTGGACAGGGCGGGCGTTGAGCGCACGCCGGAGCCCGCGCCGGTCGCGGTTGTTGTCGGGAGCGATCCGGTGGATACCGCGACGCGACTGCGGATTGCCACGGAGCTCCGGGCCGCCGGGCTCGCCGCGAGGGCGGAGCTCGCACCTCGCAAGCTCGGCAAGCAGCTCGAGGCGGCCGCCCGTGACGGGGCGCACTTCGCGGTGATCGTCGGTGATGAGCTCGCCGGCGGCCATGTGCAGCTCCGGGATCTGGAGGCCGGGACGCAGCGCGCGGTGGAGGTCGGCTCGCTCGCACGCGAGCTTGCGCGAGCCGCGAAGTCACACCACCACGGGGTGGGCGAGGGGTCCTAGCGCGCCGAGGGCGCCCTGGTCGCGTTCCGTGCGTTCCGGAGGCGTACGCCGGAGAACGGCAGGCCGCTGGTGATCACCGACTCCCAGAACACCAGCAGGTCGGGCACGAAGCGCAGCTCGACGCCCGCCGCTGCGTGGAGCGCGAGGACGTCGCCGACCGGTCGCACGCGGATCGGGACCACGGTCTCGTGCGCGACCCATTGCCCATCGGCGTCCGGCCAGCGCTCGAAGGGCGCCGGATCGAACTCGTAGACAAACAGCCTGGCGGCGCGGATCCGGTCCAGCCAGTCGAGCTCGGTCGCCTGGACACGCGACGCCGCGGTGTGGAAGCGTTCGGACAGCACGGCCTGCTGCTCGGGCGTGTCCGCCCAGACTGATCCGCGTGGGCAGTTCCGCGGGAACCAGTACACCGGCGCGTGCTCGGCATCGATCGCCCAGACCGCGGGTGCCTGGCTGGGATTCGTCGGCGGTACGTGCGGTTCGAACCGCTCGATCGATGGGTCCTCGCTGAAGTGGAACACCGGCGCGTCGCTCGTCGGCTTGCTCACCTGCCCGCCTCGAGCCACGTCGGGCCGAGCCGCGCACGCCGCGTCAGCCCCACGCGTTCGAGCGCGGCATCAAGCTCCGCCTCCGACAGGACGCGCGCGGTGAACGGCTGTCGGACGATGCCGCCGCCCTCGTCGTAGACGCTGACCGCCGACACGTACGGCGGCGTGCGCACCACATCGACCATGCCGAGGGTCGCGCCCGGGTCGACGCCGGGCGTGGTGGGCGTCGGCTCAGCCGTCTCGGCCCAGTCGACTGGGTGATGCTCGATGAGCAGGCGGCCGCCATCGGCCAGGTGCGATACGGCGAGTCCAAGGAACGCGCGGCGCCGGTCGTCGTCCGGGTTGTTCACGAGATGGCTGCCCAGCACGACAACGTCAAACCGGTCGCCCGGGACCGCGCCGGCCAGCTGCTCCAGCGGACCATCCGGGTCGATCACCGCCTGGCGCACGTCGTCGATTGCGACCCCGAGGTCGAGCAGCGCCTGCGCGAGCCGGCCCGCTCCGGTGGTGCCCTCGGGGCGTGCCGGCTCGCCGATCGGGCGGCGACGTCGAATGAGCAGCGTGGGCACGGGCCGATACCATACGCGGGCCATGGCACCACCGGCCGAATCCGCCACCGCAGCCAGCCTCTGGGCGAGCCCGTACCGCACGCACTCGTGCGGTGAGCTGCGCGCCTCCGATGCGGGCTCGACCGCCCGCCTGTCCGGCTGGGTCAACCGACGCCGTGACCAGGGCGGGCTGATCTTCCTCGACCTGCGCGACCGCCACGGGATCACCCAGGTCGTCATCGACCGCACCGACGCGCCCGACGCGCATGCCATCGCGAGCCGGGTCCGCAGCGAGTTCGTCGTGACCGTCGAGGGGACGGTCGCGAAGCGGGTCGCGGGCACGGAGAACAAGCGCCTCGCGACCGGCGAGATCGAGCTGCAGGCGACGTCGATCCGGATCCTCAACGAGGCGAAGACGCCGCCGTTCTACGTGAACGACCCTGAAGCCTCGATCGACGAGTCGCTGCGCCTCAAGTACCGCTACCTCGACCTGCGCCGTGAGGCGATGGCGCGGCGGATGCTCCTGCGCTCGAAGCTCGTGCACGCCATCCGCGATGCGCACCACAAGGCCGGCTTCGTCGAGGTCGAGACGCCGAACCTGATCAAGGCGACCCCCGAGGGTGCGCGCGACTTCCTCGTCCCATCGCGGCTCCAGCCGGGCAACGTGTACGCGCTCCCGCAGAGCCCGCAGCAGCTCAAGCAGCTGCTCATGGTCGCGGGCGTGGATCGCTATTTCCAGATCGCGCGCTGCTTCCGCGACGAGGACCTCCGCGGCGATCGCCAGCCGGAGTTCACCCAGCTCGACCTCGAGATGAGCTTCGTCGACGAGGACGCGGTGATGTCGTTCGTCGAGTCGATGATCATCGAGGTTTCGAAGGCGACCGTGCCGGACCGGCCGCTCATGGCGGTGCCGTTCCCGCGACTCACCTACGCCGAGGCGATGGACCGCTACGGCTCGGACAAGCCGGACCTGCGCTTCGGCATGGAGATCGCGAATCTCGCCTCCGTGCTGGAGGGCGCCGACGGCG
>DATAIB010000209.1:0-6277 GCA_036262855.1 Candidatus Limnocylindrales bacterium | reverse complement strand
ATAACCCGACCGGCCGCGCCGAGCCCGCGGGCGCGATCGAGCGGCTGCTGGCAGGGTTGCTTGCCGACGCTCGCTCGGCTGACCGGCCCGAGACGACGGTCATCCTCGACGAGGCCTACATCGAGTTCGCGGGCGAGTCGCTCGTGGGCCTCCGGAGCCTGTACCCGCGCCTCGTCGTGCTGCGGACGATGTCGAAGGCCTACGCGATCGCGGGCCTGCGGGTCGGCTTCGCGATCGCGCGTCCCGAGATCATCGAGGAGATCGCGATCTACCGGCCGCCGGGCTCCGTGTCCATCGTTTCCGTGGATGTCGCGGCCGCGCTGCTCGCGGATGACGGCATCGCCGCGGGCCGCGTCGCGCACATCACCGAGGAGCGTGATCGGTTCACGCGCGGGCTGCGGGCTGCTGGGTGGGACGCCCACCCGTCGACGACGAACTTCGTGCTGGTGGCGTTCACGACGCCGGCCGCCGCGGATCTCGCCGCGGAGTCGCTCCTCCAGCGAGGCCTGATCCCGCGCACGTTCCCCGCCGGGCATCCCCTGGACCACTGCATCCGCCTGACCGTTCGCAACCAGGCCCAGGACGACCGCCTGATCGCTGCTGCTCGGGAGATCGGCTCGCCCGGGTAGGTCAGGCGCTCCGGCGGCCCACCCGGACGCGGCGCTTGCCGAGGCGGACCACGTACCACTCGCCCGCGATCGGCTCGGGCAGCGCGGCCGACGGATCAGACAGCCGCTGATCGTTGATCGTCACGCCGCCGTTCTGGATCGCGCGGCGAGCCTCGCCGTTCGACGCGAACGAGCCGGAACGAACCAGCAACCCGATGACGCCGCCATCGCCGGGCGTCCACGTGAAGCCATCCGCCGCGCCGTGGAGCGTCGCCAGCACGCCGGGATCCAAGATCGGTGAGCCGGAGAACGCCGCCTCGGACGCCGCGACCGCCTGTGCAGCCAGCTCCGCACCATGGACGCGCGTCGTCAGGTCGAGCGCGAGCACCCGCTGGGCCTCGCGACGCTCCGGAGCAGAGGCGGTCGCGGCGTCCAGCTCCAGGATCCGACCCGGCTCGAACGTCGAGAACCAGCGCAGGTAGACCGGCATGTCCCGGTCGTCCGTGTTCAGCCAGTGCTGGTAGAAGGCGTAGGGCGACGTCCCGTCGGGGTGCAGCCACACGGAATCGCCCGTCTCGGACTTGCCGAACTTCGCGCCCGATGGGTTGAGCAGCAACGGATACGCGAGCGCGAAGGCCTCGCCGCCGTCCGTGCGCCGGATCAGCTCCAGCCCCGCGGTGATGTTCCCCCACTGGTCCGCGCCGCCCATCTGCAGCTCGCAATCGAGCTCGCGCCGCAGGTGCTGGAAGTCTGCCGACTGGATGAGCATGTAGCTGAACTCGGTGAACGACAGGCCGCGCTCCAGGCGGGTCTGCACGGAGTCCTTCGAAAGCATGTACGGGATCGTGAAGTGCTTGCCGACGTCGCGGAGGAAGTCGAGCAGGCCGAAGTCCGCCAGCCAGTCCAGGTTGTTCGCCATGCGCGCCGCGCGGGGGCCGCTGAAGTCGAGGAACCGCTCGAGCTGCGGCCGCATCGACTCGACATTTGCCCGGATGACCTCGGCCGTCTGGAGATTCCGCTCCGATGACCGACCCGACGGGTCCCCGATCATCCCCGTCCCGCCGCCCACCAGCGCGATCGGCCGCCCGCCGCGCCGCTGGAAGTGGATGAGCCCGAAGATCGGCACGAGGTGGCCGATGTGCAGCCACGGGCCGGACGGGTCGAAGCCGTTGTAGGCGGTGATGGCGCGACCGGTCTCGAGCCGCTTCTGCAGGCCTTCGGACGCGTCGTGGAACATCCCGCGCCACTTGAGCTCGGGGATGAGCCCGGCCAGTCCCTCCTCGAACGCGGGGGCTTCGGCGGGCACGGATCCTCCGGTTATGGATTCTGAATCAGGCGTCACAGGGTCCGCCCGGAGGTCGTCGTGAGCGCGACCCGATGGGGGCAGAGGACCCGCACGGACCCTATGGTATCGTCGCCGCCGCATGCAGACAGCACTCCAGAGGCGTCAGCGGCACCGCCGCCAGGGGGCCGCCCGACGCGGACGTGGAGGTGGCTCCGCCCGACGCGCGGCGCTCGCCATCCCGCTGATCCTCTTCTCCAGCTTCCTCGTCCTGGGCAGCGTCGGGTTCATCGGCGCGGTCAGTGCGTACTCGTACTACAGCCGCGGCCTCCCCGATCCCGCCGGCGCGATCGAGAACATCGGGTTCGAGCAGCCCTCCGTCGTCTACGACCGCACCGGGAACGTGGAGCTGGCGCGGTTCGGCACGCTGCGTCGCCAGCTCGTCACCTTCGATCAGATCCCGCCGGAGATGATCGATGCCACCACCTCCGTCGAGGACAAGGACTACTGGACGAACCCCGGCTTCGATATCGGGGCCGTCGTCTCCGCCGGTCTGGACACGCTGTCCGGGCGCCCGCGCGGCGCCTCCACGATCACCCAGCAGCTCGTCCGCGCCCGCCTCCTGCCCGAGGACGCGTTCCAGGGCTCGGTCTACGACCGGAAGATCCGCGAGATCATCCAGTCGATCCGGCTCACCCAGGCATACCCGGGCGAGGCCGGCAAGAAGAAGATCATGGAGGCGTACCTCAACCAGAACTTCTACGGCAACCAGAGCTACGGCGTCCAAGCCGCCGCGCAGGGCTACTTCGGCAAGGACCTGGACCAGCTCGACCTCGCGCAGTTCGCGGTGCTCGCGGCAATCCCGCAGTCGCCGACCAAGTACGACCTGATGCGCAACGCCATTCGCGAATGCAGCATCACCCTCGAGGAAGGCGCGACCTGCCCCGACGACAAGGTCACGCTCCGGGTCCCGGATGACTCCGACATCGTCCTTCGCCGCAACCACGTCCTCGAGCTCATGAAGGACCCGACGCGCAGCGTCCTGTCCGGCTCCAAGCACACGCTCTCCGAGTACGACGCCGCGATGAAGGAGCCGCTGATCCTGACGCCGGCCGCGGCCCCGCCGTGGAAGGCACCGCATTTCGTGTGGCAGATCCGCCACCAGCTCGGCGCGCTGCTCTGCGGCGAGGACAGCGCGGACAACTGCGAGGCGGTCGACACCGGCGGCTACCAGGTCACCACGTCGCTCGACTGGAACATCCAGCAGACCGTCGAGAAGTGGCTGTACGCCGCGACGCGCGTCACGCACCTCAAGACGCCCAATCCCGTCTGGACCAAGCTTGGAATCCCGCAGTCCGAGTTCGGCTGGCTCCGGAACCTCCGGGGCGCCAACATCCACAACGGCGCCGCCGGCGTGATCGACTATCGGACCGGCGAGGTGCTGGGCTACGGCGGCTCTGGCGGCTACTACCTCGATGGCAACCCGAAGTTCCAGCCGCAGTTCGACGTGATGTTCGATGGTTTCCGCCAGCCAGGTTCGTCGATCAAGCCGCTCAACTACATCATCGGCATCGAGAACCACACCCTGACCGCGTCCTCGATGTTCATGGACGTCGTCACGGACTTCGGCGGCAAGGGCGCGTCGTTCCTGCCGAGCCAGTCGGACGGGTACGAGCGCGGGCCCGTGCGGCTCCGCAATGCCCTGCAGTTCTCCCTGAACGTGCCGTCGATCAAGGCGGGCCTGATCCAGGGCATCGACCTGGTGTTCAACCGGGAGCAGGAGTTCGGCCTGCACTTCCCTGCCGGCGCGATCCCGGTGGTCTCCCAGTCCGTCGGCGCCATCGAGACGCACCCGATCGACCTGCTCGACGCGTACGGCGCGATCGCCGACGGCGGCGTGCTCATGCCCCGCACGATGATCCTCGAGGTCCAGGACAAGGACGGCAACGTCGTCTATCCGACAAGCTCGGACAAGCCCGTCGGCAAGCGGCTCGTGAGCCCCCAGTCCGCCTACATCATCACGGACATCCTCAACGGCAACACGACGAAGTCCGTGAACCCGATCTGGGGCAAGTGGCAGATCCTCGAGAAGACCTCGGACGGCCCTGTGCGCCGGCCCGCGGCGTACAAGACCGGTACGACGAACGACCGCAAGGACACGGCGGCGTACGGCTTCGTGGCGGCGCCGGACGACCCCAATGCGTACGCGTTCGCGGTCGGCGTCTGGATGGGCAACTCCGACTCCACGCCCAACACGGACAGCCTGTCGCTGGAATCGGCTGCCCCGCTCTGGTCGCGCATCCTCACCGAGATCACGCAGGACACGCCGATCGCGAAGTTCAAGCGACCAGACGGCCTGACCGATGTCACCGTCGACGCGTTCAGCGGGCTGCTGCCGGGTCCCGGGACGGTCTCGACCGTCAAGGAGATGTTCATCAAGGGCACGGAGCCCAAGCAGCGCGACAACCTGCACGTCAACGTCCAGGTCGACTCGGCGACGGGCAAGCTCTGGCAGGACGGCTGCACCGGCCCGATGGTCACCGAGAACGCCCTCGACTTCAGCCAGGCGGAGGCACGCTTCCCGCAGTGGCAGCCGTACACCCAGGAGTGGGCCCAGCGCGCCGCAAAGGGCCCGGGGGTCCGGGGCGGCCCGAAGAAGACGCGGACGATGTACTTCTACTCGCTCGGGTTCCACCCCTTCGGCGCCACGTGGGGTGGCAAGTTCGCGCCAACCGAGCTCTGTCAGCCCCTCGTGGCCTGCCCGCCAGGCGGTGGCCTTCCCACCCCGCAGCCCACGGACGTGCCGCCGTGCATCCCGCAGCCGACGCCGGACCAGTCGCACGGCAACCCGCACGACACGCCGCCCCCGACCGTTGGACCGACGCCGTCGAAGGGCGCCAAGCCGACGCCCACGCCGAAGCCCACGGCGACTGCGGCCGCGACCGCCGAGATCCTGCCGCTCGCGTTCTTCCCGCTCCTCGCGCCGTTCGCGGCGTTTGCGATCGGGCGCCGGTTCAGACCGGCGGCGAAGCCGGATCGGAAGCGCCGCTCCTAGCGAGGCCCCGCGTCCCGGCAGCGCGCGGTCGGCGCCTAGCCGACCTCGACGACGGTCACGCCGTCGCCACCCTCGCCCCGCTCGCCGGGTCGGACCGTCTTGACCAGCGGGTGTGCGGCCGCGTCCGAGCGCACCGCATCACGAAGGGCGCCGGTGCCCATCCCGTGGATCACGGTCACGCGAGCCAGCCCCGCCAGCGACGCGTCCTCGAGGTAGCGCTCCAGGGCCGTCAGCGCCTCATCGACGCGCGCACCACGCAGGTCGAGGGACATCGGAACGCTGCGTGACCGCGCCAGGCGGAGCTGTGCCACGTTGGTCCCGGCGGCCCCGCCACGATCCCCGCGGCTCGCGTCCGCGCTGCCCGCGCCCGCTCCGGACGTCGTTTCGTCGGTGCGCTCGAGGTCCGCGAGCTCCACGCTGATCCGCATTGCGCCGGCCTCGAGCGTTGCGCGGCCCTTCGACTTGTCGAGCTCCGCGATCCGGCCACTCCACCCGCCCGAGATGCTCCGCGCCATATCACCGACGCGCCACGCAGCCGGGGCTGCGGCTGGGCCGGGCTGGCCGCCTCCAGCGCCACGACCCTTCGCGCCGTCCTTGCCCCTGGACGCCGGCAATCGCTCCAGGCGCTCGTCCGCGCGCTCGAGGACCGCATCGATCGCGGGCACGGTGAGGGAGCCGCGCTCCAGCTGCCTCCGCGCCGCCTCGAGCTCGGCGCGCAGCTCCTCGACGATGCGGAGCGCCTGCTCGCGCGCCACGCGCTCCGTGTCCGCGCGGGCCTGCTGGGCGCGTCGGCGCTCCTCCGCGGCGGTCCGCAGGGCCTCACCCGCCCGCACCTCGGCCTCGCGCGCCCGGGCCTTCGACTCCGCCGTCTCCGATTCCACCTCGCTGATCCGGGCCAGCGTCGCCTCGAAGGTCTGCTGTGCCTCGGAGAGTCGGGACCGCGCGTCGGCGACCAGCGTGGCCGGCAGGCCGAGCCGCTCCGCGATGGCGAATGCCTGGGACCGCCCGGGGAGGCCGATCGTGAGCTTGTACGTCGGGCTCAGCGTCTCGATGTCGAACTCGACCGATGCGTTCGTCGCGGCCGGCGTCGTGTGGGCATACGCCTTCAGCTCCGCGTAGTGGGTCGTGGCGGCCACGAGCGCGCCCGCCTTGATGAAGTAGTCGAGCAGCGCCTGCGCCAGGGCCGAGCCCTCCGTCGGGTCCGTGCCGGCGCCGAGCTCGTCGAGGAGCACGAGGGTGCCCGGCGCCGCCGACGCGACGATTCGGATGATCGAGCGCATGTGCCCGGAGAACGTGGACAGCGACTGCGCGATCGACTGCTCGTCGCCGATG
>DATAIB010000208.1:0-3702 GCA_036262855.1 Candidatus Limnocylindrales bacterium | reverse complement strand
ACGGGGACGCCCAGCTCCGCGAGCCGCGGCAGGTGGTCGTCGCAGAACCGGTCCAGCCCGGGATTCGCGAGCCCGATCGAGTTCACCATGCCCGACGGCGTCTCGGCGATCCGCTGCGGCGGGTTGCCCGCCCGGGGGCGCAGCGTCACCGTCTTCGTGACGAACGCCGACGCGCCCAGCGTGCCGGCGACGAGCGCATCGAGGGTTCCCGACCCGTTCACCACCGGGTGCTCGAGCTCGATGCCGCAGAAGGTCGTCGCGAGGGAGCTAGCCACCCGCCCTCCCGGCCAGGATCCGGCTGCCCTCGACGACAGGCCCCTCGATGCAGAGGCGCTTCCACTCGCCGTCCAGCTCCACCGCGCAGCCGTAGCACGCGCCGAAGCCGCATGCCATCGCGGCCTCCATCGCCAGCAGGCAGGGCGTGTCGTGCTCGGCGCAGAGGGCTGCGACCGCCCTGAGCATGGGGTCAGGACCGCAGGCGATGACAGTCGCATCGGCCGGCAGCAGCCGTGCCAGCGGCTCGGTGACGAGGGTGGGCTCGAGCACGACGGTGGCCTCCGGATCGACGAGGGCGGCGCACACCGCCTGCGCTTCCTCGCGGAAGCCGAGCAGCGTGGTGACGGGAGGCGCCAGCGTGCGCACGAGCCAGGGCAGGATGGCGGCGCCGATGCCGCCGCCGACCAGGATCGTCGGCCCCGAGATATCCGGAAAACCACGGCCGAGCGGGCCGGTCACGGTCACCTCACGGCAGCCGGTCAGGGCCGCCGTCCCCGGCCCCCGCACGTCGAGCAGGAACGCGACCTCCCGCTCGTCCGCCCATGCGGCGGAGAGCGGCCGGGGAAGGTAGGCACCGGCCGGCTCTGGGTGCGCCTGCAGCATGAAGAACTGTCCCGGCACGCCGGCCTCGGCGCCCCCGCGGCGCAGCACCAGGAGGGTGTAGCCGCCGACCGCCTCCACCCGGTCGACCGGGAGCACGCGGCTAGCCGGCGGCATGGGTTTCGGCGGCATGCAGGTCCTGGAGGGCGATCGGCGCGACCGCGCGCGCCTGCGCGATCGCCTGCACCACGGCCGATGCGCCGGCGAGCGTGGTGATGCACGGGATCTGGTGGCGGATGGCCGCCTCGCGGATCTCGTAGCCGTCCGTGCGGGCGCCGCGTCCGAACGGCGTGTTGATGATCAGGTTGATCGACGACTCCCGGATCAGGTCGACGACGTTCGGCGACCCCTCCGTGACCTTCAGCACCCGCTCGACCGGGATGCCGATTCGCTGCAGCGCGAGGGCCGTGCCCGAGGTCGCGACCAGGTCGAAGCCGAGTGACTGCAGCAGCGCCGCAAGCATCGTCGCCGCCGCCTTGTCGGCGTCGCGCACCGAGAGGAACACGCGTCCCTCACGCGGCAGCGGCCGGCCGGCGGCGCGCTCGGCCTTGGCAAAGGCGGTCGGGAAGTCGGGGCCGATGCCCATCACCTCGCCCGTGGAGCGCATCTCCGGCCCAAGCGCGGGGTCGGATCCCATGAACCGCTGGAACGGCAGCACCGCGGCCTTGACGCTGATGTGGTCGGGCGCGTCCTCGGCCAGCTCCACCGGCAGGCCGAGCGCGGCCCGGCAGGCGGCCTCGACCAGGTTCCGGCCGGTGGCCTTTGCGACGAAGGGCACGGTGCGGGACGCGCGCGGGTTGGCCTCGATCACGAACACCCGCGACCCCTGCACGGCGTACTGCACGTTGATCAGCCCCTGCACGCCGAGCGCCGTGGCGATCGAGCGGGTCTGGCCGCGGATCTCGCGCTCCACCTCGTCACCCAGCGAGAGGGTCGGGATGACGCAGGCGGAGTCGCCGGAGTGCACCCCCGCCTCTTCCACGTGCTGCATCACCGCGCCGATCCATGCGCGCGTGCCGTCGCATACCGCGTCGACGTCGACCTCGATGGCGTCCTCGACGAAGCGGTCGACCAGCGAGCCGCGCTGGACCGGACGCGCGCGGAGCATCGACTCGTCGTAGCAGATCCGCATCTCACGCCCGCCGAGCACGTATGACGGCCGCACCAGCACCGGGTAGCCGATGGACGAGGCGATCCGGGCGGCGTCGTCGACGTCGTTCGCGATCCCCCACGCCGGCGCCTCGAGGCCCAGCTCCGCCAGCACCCGGCCGAATCGCTCCCGGTCCTCGGCGATGTCGATCGCCTCGAACGGCGTGCCCAGCAGGCGCACGCCCTCCTCCTCGAGCCGCCGTGCCAGCCGCAGCGGCGTCTGCCCGCCGAACTGCGCGACCACGCCGATCGGGCGCTCCCGTTCGATCACCTCGAGCACGTCCTCGACGGTCAGCGGCTCGAAGTAGAGCCGGTCGGACGAATCGGCGTCGGTCGACACCGTCTCCGGGTTGCAGTTGACCATCACGGCGTCGTAGCCGAGGCGGCGGAACGTCTGAGCGGCCTGCACGCAGCAGTAGTCGAACTCGATGCCCTGCCCGATCCGGTTCGGGCCGGCGCCCAGGATGACGACGCTCTCGCGCTCGCCCCGCCGCAGCTCGTCCTCCATCTCGTAGGCCGAGTAGTAGTAGGGCGCCTGCGCCTCCACCTCGGCCGCGCAGCTGTCGACGGCCTTGAACACCGGCCGTACTCCTGCCTCACGCCGGAGCCGCCGCACCGCTCGTTCCGGCTCGCCGGTCAGCTCGGCGATGCGCGCGTCGGCGATGCCGAGCCGCTTCAGGCGACGCCATTCCGCCGCGGAGAGCGACGCAGCCTGGGTTCCCTGCAGGCCGCGCTCCGCCTCGGCGACGCCGGCCCACTCGTCGATGAACCAGCGGTGCACCTGCGACTCCTCTGACAACGTCTCCGGTGACTCCCCGTCGAACAGCCGCGAGGCGATCACGTCGAAGCGGTCCCAGCTGCCCTCTACGACGCTTCCATGGCGCCGCGACGTGCCGTCCAGCTCGCGGCTGCGCATTGCCTTGCCCCACGCCTCGGTGAACGTGCGGCCGATGCCCATCGCCTCGCCAACCGACTTCATCTGCGTCGTCAGCCCCGCGTCCGCGCCGGGGAACTTCTCGAAGGCGAAGCGCGGCAGCTTGACCACGACGTAGTCGAGCGCCGGCTCGAACGACGCCGGGGTGGTTCCGGTGATGTCGTTCGGGATCTCGTCCAGCGTGTAGCCGATCGCGAGCTTGGTCGCCACCTTCGCGATCGGGTAGCCGGTCGCCTTCGATGCGAGCGCCGACGACCGCGATACGCGCGGGTTCATCTCGATCACGACCAGCTCGCCCGTCTCCCGGTTGAGCGCGAACTGAACGTTGGAGCCGCCCGTCTCGACCCCCACGGCGCGGATCGCGGCGGCGGACGCGTCCCGCAGCAGCTGGTACTCGCGGTCGGTCAGGGTCTGCGCGGGCGCGACCGTGACCGAGTCGCCCGTGTGCACGCCCATCGGGTCGACGTTCTCGATCGAGCAGATGATCACGACGTTGTCGTTGCGGTCGCGGATCACCTCGAGCTCGAACTCGCCCCAGCCGGCGACCGACTCCTCGAGCAGGATCTGACTGATCGGGCTCTCGCGCAGGCCTCGCCGGACGATCTCCTCGAACTGCTCCGGCGTCCGGGCGAACCCGCCGCCTTGGCCGCCGAGCGTGAACGCGGGCCGGATGACGACCGGCAGCTGCAGCTCACCGCTGAGGGCGGCGCGCGCCTCCTCCGGGGTGTGGGCGATCGCGCTTC
>DATAIB010000207.1:0-4303 GCA_036262855.1 Candidatus Limnocylindrales bacterium | reverse complement strand
CGTGCGATCGGGTAGACCAGTGACAGCCCGCCGCGCCGGTACGCCGACGCGAGGCAGACGAAATACGTCGCCTCGAGCACGGCCGACAGCATCGCCAAACCGATGGCGCCCGCAGAGACCGACGGTCGATCGTTCACGAGCCACGCGGCGACTGCCACTGGCACGAGCACGAGCGTCCCGATCGCCTGCAGGCGAACCGCCGTCGTGAGCGTGTCGCCGGACGTCTTGAGCAGGACGTTCCAGCCCGCGTGCAGGACCGCCGCGACCAGGACGAGGACGATTGCGAGCGTCGGCACGCGCGCAGCCTAGGCGGCGCGAGGCCCGTGCGTGGGACCGCTAGCGGCCGATGTCCCGCCGGCGCATCCCGATCGCGCACACGAGCACGCCGCCGATTGACAGCAGCGCGCAGACGATCATGCCCGGCCAGTCGAAGTCGCCGAGCATGGGCCGCCCGAGGTGGCGGCTCAACGCCAGGTCCAGCACCCAGTCCGGGAACTTCGCGATCGAGCCGATGAGCTCCAGCAGGAAGAACCCGATGGCGAGCACCAGCGTCACCGGCGCGGCGAGATTGGGGCGGACGAGGCCACCTACCGCGAGGCCGACGCCGGCCAGTGCCATCGCGTACAGCCCGAGCACCGCAACGCCGCCTGCGACGGCAGCGAGATCGCCGCCGGCAGCCTGCGATGCCGCGGCCCCGATGACGCCGGCGATGAAGAGCGCGGTCATGACGCCGATCGCGACCATGACGGCGAATCCGCTGCGAAGTGCCCAGCCCATGCGCGTCAGCGGTGCCCCGAGCACCAGCTCCAGCCGGCGCTCGCCCTCGTCGGACGACCAGCCCGCGACGATCAGCGCCGTCGCCACGCTCACGAACAGGATCGCCTCGGAGAAGAACGCGAGCTGGAGGAAGCCCGGGGCGGTCGTGATGTCCGCATCGGGGAAGACCTGCCGGATCATCTGCAGGATCTGCGGGATGCTGCCGAGCGCCTTGACGAACTCGTCGACCGAGCCGGCGATGATCGCCCCGAACAGGGCGAGGCCCGTCCCCCAGATCACCGCCGCGGGCAGCCGCTCGCCGAAGCTCCGGCTGAACGGCCCGCGGAGGAACACGCCGATCGATGGCGGCTGGAACCGGCCTCCGGTCGGGACCAGCATGTCGCGGCGCGCGAACAGGAACAGCCCGACCGCGAGGAAGACGAGGTTCACCGCGGCGAGGACACCGACGGCACCCCAGTCCTCGACGCCGGCAAGCGGCCGATGGTGGACCGTGAGCGAGAAGTAGGAGATCGGCTCGAGCGATTCGAGGCTCGGGATCGAGCCTGCGTACGCGTTGATCATGAAGCTCGCGAACAGCCCGATGCCGCCGACGGCGAGGGCCCCGCCACGGCCGAGGAGTGGCGCGACCGCAAACGCAAGAGCGCCCGGTGTCAGCGTCATCACGGCGAGCCACACCGTATGCCCGATCAGTTGTCGCGCATCCACCGTGTCGCCGGGCAATGACCCGAAGGCGAGGATCGCGACCTCGGTGCCGACGGCGAACAACACCATGGTCACCACGAGCGCGAGCAGGTACCCGCCCACCTTCTCGACAGCGAGGCGTGCCCGCGTGCGCGGCGTGGTGGCGAGGAGATCCAGGCTGCCTCGGTTGAGCTCGCCGGCGAGCAGGCCGGAGAGTGCGACGACGCTCCAGATCCCGAGGATCAGGGGCATGAAGTTGATCACGCGCCAGGACAGGAAGCCGCCGAGCCGGTCGATGTTGACCATCTCGCCGAGCATTCCCTGGAAGATCGGTGGGAGCCCGCCCAGCTGGCCCGCGAAGGCGAGCCGCTTCTCGACGGTGTTGAACTCCTGCGCCAGGGAGACCGCGGTGACGATGACGATCATCGCCACGACGAGACCGAGCACGAAGGCCGTCCGACGGCTGTCGCGGAAGGTCTTGCCGAACACGCTGCCGAGGCCGAGCAGTCGCGACCCGAGGCCGGGAGGTGTGGATTGGCGCATCACGGTGGCAGTGGACGCAGCGGCGGTCATCGGGCGGATGCGGGCCCTGCCGGCGCGCCGACTGCTGTCGGTGCCGTGCCGTACTCGGAAAGGAAGACGTCCTCGAGCGAGGGCTCGCGGCTGACGAAGTCGACGAGCTCGTACTGCCCGGCCAGTCGAACCACGGGCGCAATGGCGCCGGCGACGAGCATCCGGATGGTGCGGCCCTCGACCGCGATGTTCCCGACGCCATCGAGGGCGGCGAACGGCGCCGGATCGACGGGCGCGGCGAACCGCAGCTCGACCTCGTGGGCGGCCAGGTTCCGGACGCCCTCGACCGTGTCGACGCGAACGAGCCGTCCCTCGCGGATGATGGCCACGCGATCGCAGGTGCGCTCGACCTCACTGATGATGTGCGAGCTCAGGAACACGGTCCGGCCATCGGCCCGCGCCTCGAAGAGCAGCTCGTTGAAGGTCTGCTGCACGAGCGGGTCCAGACCCGACGTCGGCTCGTCGAGGATCAGCAGCTCAGGCCGATGCTGGAGCGCGGTGATGAGCCCGACCTTCTGCTTGTTGCCCTTGGAGTACTCGCGGAAGCGGCGGCTCGGGTCGAGGTCGAGGCGCTGGACGAGCTGGTCCACGTATGCCTGATCGATGCCGCCGCGCAGGTTGCCGAAGTAGCGGATCGTCTCGCTGCCCGTGAGGCGGTCGTACAGGTTCCACTCGCCGGGCAGGTACCCGATCCGCCGATGGATCGACACCGGGTCATCGGAGGCGCCGATCCCGAACACCTTCGCGCTGCCGGATGTGGGCCGGATGAGGTCGAGCAGGACACGGATCGTCGTCGTCTTGCCTGCGCCGTTGGGGCCGAGGAACCCGAAGATCTCGCCCTCGTTGACGACGAGATCGACATCGCGGATGCCGCGGAACTGTCCGTACGACTTCGTGAGCTTGCTGGTCTCGATGACTGCCGTCATGCCTTCCCTTTCGATCGCTCGGCCGACCGCTCGGTCGACCGCTGGCGCAGGTACTCCGCGATCACGCGCGGCACCTCTCGCTCGACGAACCCCATCACGTCGTGGAACTCCTGGAGTCGCGCCCTGGATTCGGGCGGCCGGTCGGCGATGGCATCCAGCCCCCGCATGGCGATGGCCCGCATCTGGTGGTAGATCCCCGCGGCGTTGTTGAGCAGCAGGTCGAGGCCTTCCGGCGGAGCCGAGAAGTACTCGCGCCGGTCACCCGGCTTCGTGGTCCTGCGGATCAACCCGCTCGTCGCGAGGAGGCGCGCCGTTCCGGAGATCGAGCCGCGGCTGGCGTGCAGGGCCGCGGCGATGTCAGTGGCGGTCTGCTCGGGCTGCTCGCAGATCAGGAGCCAGCCCCACATCCGGCCCGCCATCGGCGTCATGCCGAGGCTGGCCAGGAACTGGCCCATCTCCTCCACGAACTGGCTCTCGCCGGGCGTCACGTCCGACGACGCTACGGCGTTCGGAGATTTCAGTCAATACTGAACGATCTGACTTTAGGAAAACCTTAGGCTGACGACGGCCCATCGGAAACGAAACGAGGAGGGCGGCGATTGCCGACCCTCCTCGTGTGCGCGGCCGGGCGGGCTACGCGCAGTCGATGACCTCGAAGCCGTCGATGACATAGCCGATC
This sequence comes from Candidatus Limnocylindrales bacterium, assembly GCA_036262855.1. GTDB lineage: Bacteria > Chloroflexota > Limnocylindria > Limnocylindrales > CSP1-4 > UBA5189. The sequence goes on along the minus strand of DATAIB010000207.1, from coordinate 667 downwards.
TCGCCGGCGTCGGTCGGGTCGGGCGTGTAGTTCGTGACCCCGTCCGTGACGGTGCCCGTTGCGGAGGCCGTCCGGCCCGATCCCTTCCAGCGGTTGAGGACGTGGCATCCACCGCCGTAGAAGTCGTTCGAATTCACGTCGTCGCGATGGATCGCGCTGGTCCCGACGAGCGAAACGTTCACGTCGACACTGAACGTCTCGTTGGTGTCGATGTTCAGCATCGGGATCGTCGCGACGAGCGACGCCTGGTCCAGCTGCTTGGAGACCTGGAGGGCGCCCGCGGGGAGGTTCTCGGTGAGCCCGCTGGCATCGAGGATCGTCGTGTCCGTGCACGAGTCGTACTCGAAGATGTTGACCGACGCGACGCCCGTGGTCACGGGCTTGCTGGGCAGCTGCTGATACGACGGCAGGTTGGCGCTGACGAACGTGTCCGTCTCGATGCAGCCGCTCGGATCCAGTGTCGTGAACCCGACGTTGATCAGGGGGCCGCGCAGGTTCGCGACCGACACCTTGGTGCTCGCCGCGTTGGCGACGGACACCGGAGCGAGGATGAGGGCGCTGAGGGCCATGACCACACCGGCTCGAACGAATGCGTGCATCTCGCCTCCACGACACGACCGCAACCTGCCGACACGCCTGGTGCCGGTCTCACCCTATGGATGCCGGT